>WFUI01000256.1 GCA_015485035.1 Mariprofundus sp. | reverse complement strand
GTGGGTATCTCTCACCGTATTTCGTGACCGATACCGAGCGCATGGAAGTAACTCTGGATAATCCGTATATTCTGCTGTTTGAAAAGAAGATCTCCAATATGCGCGAGCTGCTGCCCGTGCTGGAATCTGTTGCCCGTACAGGCAAACCATTGCTGATTATCGCTGAAGATATCGAAGGCGAGGCACTGGCAACACTGGTGGTCAACAAGGTTCGCGGCGTGGTTAATGTGGCTGCGGTCAAGGCACCCGGCTTCGGCGATCGTCGCAAGGCGATGATGGAAGACATGGCTATCCTGACCGGTGGTAAAGTGATTTCCGAAGAGCTGGGGCTGAAGCTGGAAAATGTCACACTGGAAGATCTGGGTACAGCTGCCACGGTGAAAATCACCAAGGATGCCACCACGATAGTCGACGGTGTGGGCGACAAAGCCGATATCGAAGGCCGTGTCGCGCTGATTCGCAAGCAGATCGAAGACACCACCTCCGATTACGACAAGGAGAAGCTGCAGGAACGTCTGGCCAAACTGGCTGGCGGCGTGGCAGTGATCAAGGTCGGTGCTGCAACTGAAGTGGCGATGAAAGAGAAGAAGGATCGCGTTGATGATGCCCTGCATGCAACCCGTGCTGCGGTTGAAGAGGGAATCGTTGCCGGTGGTGGCGTTGCTCTGATTCGTGCCCGTACTGCACTGGAAGGTGTGAGCGGTGTAAATCACGATGAAGATACCGGTGTCAACATTGTTCGTCGTGCGGTTGAAGAGCCACTGCGTCAGATCGTGTCCAACGGTGGCGGTGAAGCATCTGTCGTGGTCAACGAAGTGTCCAGCAACAAAGGCCACTACGGTTACAATGCACAGACAGAAGAATATGGCGACCTGGTCAAGATGGGTGTGATTGATCCGACCAAGGTGACCCGTTATGCATTGCAGTATGCGGCATCCATTGCCGGTTTGCTGATCACAACGGAAGCCATGATTGCCGATATCCCGAAACCGGAAGCTGCAGCTCCTGCTGGCGGTGATATGGGTGGTATGGGCGGTATGGGCGGCATGATGTAAACTCCCTGTCGGGATTTTAGATGTCGCATTATCGTTGATGTAACCAAGGGCGGTTCTGAAAGGGCCGCCCTTTTTAATGTTTTATTGCACCCCCTCGGGTCATCCCTATTACTTGTTTTATTTGGAATGACCGTGCGATGGTTTCTAACAGATTAGAGCAATATCCATTGCTCCGAAGGGCTTGCTTCAGTAGCGTGCCGGATTCTTAAAAACGGCAGGATTCAAACCGAATTGATATTGATCCCTGCCGATTCTTGAATCAGAGGTTTATCATGCTCGAATCCATGCGTAATCAGGCGCAATCATGGCTGGCCAAAGTGATGCTTATCGGTATTGCACTGTCGTTTGTATTGTGGGGTGTTGGCGATTATTTTTCCGACGGAGGTGCTGAGCCTGTTGCCACGATTAATGGTAAGCCTGTTGGTGGTACAGAATTTTATCAGGCTTATGAGCGCCAGTTGAACGCCTACCGGTCAATGCTTGGGAAAAATTACTCCAAGGAACTGGTCAACTCAATGAATGTAAAGGGTAACACGCTGCAGACGATCATTAATCGCAGGATTATGCTGGATGTGGCCAATCAGCTGGGGCTGACAGCACCGGAAACCGTGTTGCTGTCGACCGTTCGGAATAATCCCTCATTCCAGTCCGCCGGTGCATTTGATCCCAAACGATATCAGATTTTGACCAGAAATATGGGTTTTGGTTCGGCACAGGATTATGAAAATGACCTGCGCCTGAATATTTTAGTGGATACCTTACAGAAAGCGATTGCCGGTTCAGCACATGTCAGTGATTCAGAAGTCCGTGATCGATTTAATCATGATTACGAGCAGCGTGTGCTGGCGGCCATTATTGTTGACCCCCTGACCCAGATGGATCAGGTCAGCATCAGCGATAAACAGGCCAAGGCCTGGTATGAAGCACACAAAAACAGTTATCAGTCACCGCTGCGGATCAAGGTGAATGCAGTAGAGATCAATCCACGTGATCTGGCGCAGGAAATGAGCGTGGACGAATCGGAGATTCGTGCTGCCTATGATAGTCGCAAGAATGAATTTTCCGAACCGGAGCAGCGCAAGGCAAGTCATATTCTGGTGAAAGTGGCCAAAGGTTCTTCCGAAGATGTTTATGCTGCTGCGCGCAAGAAGATCGAAGCAGTTCAGGCGCGCATCAAGGCCGGAGAGGATTTTGCCAAACTGGCGAAAGAAGTATCGGATGATGCTTCAAACGCAAGCAAGGGTGGAGATCTTGGCTGGTTTAAAGCCGGAATGATGGTGCCTGAATTTGATCAGGCGGTATTTTCAATGGATAAGGGCGATGTCAGTGATATCGTTGAAACCCAATTCGGCTTTCACCTGATTTATCTTACAGATATACGTCCGGCTCATCAGACACCTTATGCTGAGGTAAAAGACAAAATCAGGAATGATCTGATTCAGGCACGTGCCAACGAGGAAGCATACAAATTGTCACAGGATCTGGATGATGCTCTGGGTATGGAAGATTCGTTAAAAGCAGCTGCCGAATCACTTGATTTGAAAGTATTCACATCGGATCTGGTCAGTATGGATGATGCGGAGGTGACGCCGTTGTTGTCCGATCCGGAAATTCGCAGTAAGGCATTTGCCACATTGCCCGGTCAGGCCGTTGAAATTGTCGAAACCGAAGATGGCCGTTTTATCGCTTTTGAAGTGATCGAACGTCAGGAACCGGATGTATTGCCGTATGAAAAAGTAGCCAGAAAAGTGCGGGGTGATGCCAGACTCGACGCCGCTAACAACAAGGCACGGGAACTGGCCGACACGATTCGTGCCAACAAGGATAAAAGCCTGGACGAATTGGCTCAGCAGTATGGGCAGGCCAAATATATTTCCAAGCCGGTACGCAGCAACGGTGTAGGTGATCAGGCGACATGGCTTACCAAAGAGGTGTTGAACAAGGCGTTTATGACTGCTTCCGGAGCATGGCTGAATCAGTCGATGAATGTGCCTCAGGGTTATGCTGCGGTACGTATCGAGAAAACGATTGCGCCTTCCGATGACGAGTTTGCCAGGCAGAAAGCCAGTATTGCCAAGCAGGTACGGAAGACCAAGGGTGAAGTACGTTTTGCCCGCTGGATGGCTTCTGTGCGTGAGGGTTATGAGATTGTTATCAATGAAAAGGAACTGGATCGTTATTGATCTATTATTGATTCAGAAGCGCAAAGGCAAAAGCGCCTATGGTTTCATCAGACCCCGTCACTTGTGGCGGGGTTTTGTTTTTTCAGCTGAGGTTGCGGCAGGCAGGCAGTAATTGCATCAGGCAGCCCCGCCTGACCTGTCCCTTGCAAGTGTAATAGCCACAATGGTCGGTTCTCAGGCCACAGTGGTAGCAGTTTGACCGCATCCTTTGCTGTAACAGCAATATTTGCATGCAGTTTTACCAGTGCTTTTACATCCTGGTCAGTAAAAAGGTGATGGTCCGGATACGACTTGATTCCAGCCAGCTCCAGCCCACTTGTTTTCAAATCATCGAAGAAACGCTGTGGTCGAGCGATGGATGTAATGGCATAGACGCTATCCGGATGAGCAGTATTGCTACCTGTGGCATCAATCAGTCCGGCGGGTTCACGTATCCAGTGCCATTCACGGAATTCACACAGAGACCGGCAACTATCGATTTCTGTTTTACTTCCGGTACGCACGATAATGTCGGCGCGTTCCAGTGCAGTCACCGGTTCGCGGAGCGGCCCGGCTGGAATCAGATGACCATTGCCTGTGCCTTCAGCCGGAACAAGCACAATATCACAGCAACGTTCCAGATGCCGATACTGAAAGCCATCATCCAGAATCAGCACATCGCCGAGTCCGTCAACCAGCGAACACGCCGCTATACGATCCACCGCTGCAATGGTCGGGCAACCGGACATTTCAGCCAGCATTTTTGCTTCATCGCCGACTTGTTTTACATCGGTATCCGGCTCAACAATAACGGGTGATGCGGTTTTACCGCCATTGCCCCTGCAGAGAATGACAGGCGAGTAACCCGTTTGATTTAAAATATCAGCCAGCCACAGGACAAATGGAGTTTTACCGCTGCCGCCGGCAGTGATATTGCCGACCGAGATCATGGGTATAGGGGGGGCTGTGGTGTGTGCAGCGCGCCGGTTCAGATGTATGCTGCTGATGGCGGCATAGACAGGTTCGATACAGCGCAGCAGTAGTGGTGGCTGGTATGGTTTCCACCACATCTGTTCTATCCGGCTATACAGGCCTGGCACGATGATTCCCGGGCTCAGGCATCCATGTCTGGATGGCGGCCAGTATGCGTTCGAGTACCTGCGCTCTGTCCTGAATGAACAACGCAGCACTGGCATTTAGATCTCTGAGTTCATCCGGATGGCTGAGCAGACGGGCGATTGCTGCTTCCAGTTCCGAATCATTGCGGCTGATGATTGCCGCTTCGCTTTGCTGCATCTCGGCCATGATATCACGAAAATTCTGTACATACGGGCCGGTAACAACACCACGTCCGCAGATCGCGGCTTCCAGCGGATTATGGCCGCCGATATTTTCAAGGCTGCCGGCAACGATGACAACATCGGCGACAGTATATAAACCGGTCAATATGCCCATACTATCCAGCAGCACGAAATCAGTATCATATCGGCTGGTATCATGATCATGCAGTTCGGACCAGCGGGAAAGCCTGTATCCGCGTTCCTGTATCAGCGCTGCAACCTGATCAAAACGCTCGGGGTGACGGGGGACAATAACAGTAAGCAACTCAGGACATGTGGCGTGCCAGGCCGGCCACATGTCGAGCAAGCGGCTGTCTTCTCCCTCATGTGTACTGGCGATCAGCAGAATAGGCCGGCTGCTGTTGATATCCAGTTTTTTCCGAAGGGCTTTGGCGTCGGCTACGGGTGCTGTGATAGCGTATTTGAGGTTGCCTGCAACTTCGATTTTGTCAGCGGCTACGCCGATTGCGATTAAACGCTCGGCATCAGTCTGGCTCTGGGGTAAAAACAGGGAAACGGGTGCAAGCCAGCGCTTCCATAACCAGCGCGAAGCCTGATAACGTGGAAAAGAACGATCGGAAATACGTGTATTGATGCCGATAACCGGAATATCCTGTTTCCTGCAGGCGGAGAGCATGCCGGGCCAGAACTCTGTTTCAGTCAGTAGCAGCAGCGAAGGTTTTAGTGAGCGAACCAGTCGCATCATGGCCATTGGCAAATCCCATGGCAGAAAAGACAGTGAAATCCTGTTTCCCAGCAATCGGTCGGCATGGGCAAAACCCGTAGCGGTGACCACAGTCAGGTGAACGGCGTGGCCCTGTTCAAGCAGGGCGCGAATCAGCGGTGTGACCGAACCGACTTCACCTACCGAGCAGGCATGCACCCATATGCATCCGGGCCGGGCTTGCGGCAGATCAATGGTCAAATGCTGACGCCATTTCCCGGATGTGGTGAATCCTGATTCTCGCATAGCCGTATTGGAACAGGAAGCAGTGTTTTGTGCTAGCCCGGCTTGTTTACGGGGTGTTCGGGCCAGAGGCTGATGATAGCCTTTTATTGATTGAACGGTACTATTCATGTTGATGCTTTGCGAATATCATAAACATATTGCTGCGAACAGGTTTTTGCATGATTGACTCACTTTATCTTCTGCTGATTGCACTGGTGATCGTATTTCTTGCCGCTGAGATTTTTACCAATGCACTGGAGTATCTCGGTGAGCGTATGGGCGTGTCCGAAGGCGTGACAGGTTCCATTTTTGCTGCTGTAGGCACAGCGATGCCGGAAACGATTATACCGATTGTGGCGATTCTGGCCGGTGGTGCTGCTGAGTCAGTCAACCGGGAAGTGGGGATGGGGGCGATTCTCGGTGCTCCGTTTATGCTGGGCACGCTCAGCCTTGGTTTGATGGCATGGTTTGCCGGCAGGAAGCGGGGATGGCACGTTTCTTTCAAGCCGGAATCATCCGGTCTGAAACGGGATATTCGCACTTTTCTGTTTGCTTTTTTCCTGGTGGTGGTGGCAGCACTATTACCTCAAGACTGGGAATCTGCGAGAATGTTCGTGGCATTTTCGTTGTTTTTGATCTATTTTATTTATTTGATGCGCACTATCAAAGCCAGTAAAGCGCTGGTGGAAGACGGGCATGGGACTGAAGCGGATAACAGACTGCATATTTCACGATTGCTGGGGGAATCTTCGCCTGTCGCTGTGCTGCAGTTGCTGGCAGGTCTGTCTCTGCTGGTTATCGGTGCAAAGGTGTTTGTGCATGGTGTTGAACAGGCAAGCAGCCTGTTCGGGGTGTCCGCTCTTGTGGTTTCTTTGCTGATTGTACCGATTGCAACCGAATTGCCGGAAAAGGTTAATTCCATTCTCTGGATCAGACGGGGCAGGGATACACTGGCCTTCGGCAATATCACCGGAGCCATGGTGTTTCAGGGTACCATTATTCCTGCTGCCGGCATGTTATTGATGCCATGGGCTTTCAATGATGTGCATGCGGTGATTGCAGTCATGCTGGCATTGCTTGGCAGTGGATTACTCTGGTTTCTGCATACAACCGGACGATTAAACCCCGCCTTCCTCAGTATGAATATGTTGCTTTATGCTGCATTTATATGCTTTGTGCTGTTCACGATATGATCTGAATGAGCGAGTGTTTTTTTATCCATTATATTCACTCTGAACGGACAAAGAAGGAAGACTGACATATGATTATTACTATTCTGTCCATTGCCGCAATTCTGTATCTTGCCTTGCAACTGGAAGATAAACTGAAGATCCCATCTCCGGTTGGTCTGATTGCATTATCGCTTGGCTTTCATGCGGCATTCGGCGATCTCTTTATGCTCACCGGTGATGCTGAACATTTTGCTGCGCTGGTTATTCTACTGCTGCCGATACTGTTAATTTCCGACTCACTGGAATTGAAAGTTCAGGATTTGAAGGAGCACGGTCTGAGCCTGTTCTATCTGGCTGTTGTTGCCGTATCGATATCTGTCTTGGTTGCATTGCTGATCGGCGATGCATTATTTGGCCAGTATCATCTCTCGGTGGCTGCCATTATTGTATTGTTTTCCATGGTGCTGGCGACCGATCCGGTGTCTGTCGTCAGTATTTTTTCCAAGTTCGAACTGCCGCACCGTCTGAAGATACTGTGCGAAGGCGAAAGCCTGTTCAACGATGCCACTGCGCTGATTGTATTTGTATTTATCGGCCTGTATGCACTGGAAGGTGGCGAAATCACCGTTGCTTATGTCAGCGAAACCAGTGCCATCGTGGTACTGGGTTCGGCGCTGTTGGGTGTGGTGATCGGCTACCTTGGCCTGATCGCAATGAAAACCACCGACAACCGGATTGCCGAATTGCTGGTGCTGATTCTGACCGGTTATGGTGCATTTGAGATGGCAGAACATTTCTATGCCCTGCTGAATATGCTGGGCGGGCATTCGCATACCCATTTATCGGGAATCCTTGCCTGTATTTTTGCCACCGTGACGGTGCATCACGTGATGAGCAAGGCCGTTGTGTATGATGAAATGCGTATTGAAAAGGAATCGGATGATTTGCAACGCGAATCATCATCAGGCCATGGTTCGCGTTCGTTGATTCGACAGGCGATTGATAAAATCAAGGCAACGGTGGAAGAACGTGACCGGCACTTGCGTACCAAAGAGGATATCCAGTTGCTGGCTATCGTGGCCAATACCATGTTATTTGTTGCTATGGCAGAAATCATCAATATTGATTTGCTGTGGCAATACAAAACTGAAATTGTGGTGATGTTTCTGGCTACAACAGTGATTCGTGCTGTGATGATGGCCAAATTCGCCATCCTGACCAACCGGACCGACAAAATGACCAATGTCAATTTCCGCTGGTGGGGGGTGTTGACCTTTGCCGGCATCAAGGGCGGCCTGTCCGTGGTGATGCTGATGATGATTCCTGCCTCATTCGAACATCTTGAAATGTTCAAGGCGATTGTTATCGGCGTGATTATGTTATCTACATTTATTTATTCCTTGTTTCTGATCATCATCATCGGCAAAAATAAAGATATTTTTGCCAGGGAGCTGGAACAGGAAGGTGATTCTCACTGAAAACCGTTGAGTGTGGTGGGGGCGGTTACAGCTGATTGATTACAGTTGAATGATTACAGCTGGTGTGCCTCGAACCAGTTGTTACCGGTGCCGATATCCACGACCAGCGGTACATTCAGTGCTACGGCATCTTCCATCGTTTCCTGCATTATGGATGACACTTTTTGTACCTGCGTTGCTGGTGCTTCCACGATTAATTCATCATGCACCTGCAGGATGATACGGGCCCCGGATGCTTCTGTTTGAAGGCGCCGGTGCAGACGGATCATGGCGATTTTGATGATATCGGCAGCCGAACCCTGCAGTGGTGCGTTGATGGCCGTACGTTCAGCATAGGCACGTCGCATGCCGTTACTGCTGTTGATCTCCGGCACATAAACACGATGGCCGAGCAGTGTTTCAACAAAACCATCATCGCGTGCCTGTTCCAGTGTGGCATCCATGAACCCGCGCACGGATGGATAACGCGAAAAATAGGTTTCAATAAATTCTTTGGCTTCGCTGCGGTCTACACCGAGTTGTTTGGCCAGTCCGAATGCACTCATGCCGTAGAGAATGCCGAAATTGATGATTTTGGCGCGCCGGCGCATTTCTCCGGTGACATCGGCCAGATCGATCCCGTTAACAGCAGCGGCTGTGGCGGCATGAATATCGGCACCATCGGCAAATGCCTGCATGAGCACCGTATCACCGGAGAAATGCGCCATCAGTCGCAACTCGATCTGGGAATAATCGGCTGCGATAAGCACATGTTCCGGTTCGGCAGTGAAGGCTTTACGGATTTCGCGCCCCTCGCTGCTTCGAATCGGTATATTCTGTAAATTCGGATCGGAGGATGAGAGGCGACCGGTGGTGGTAATGGCCTGATTGAATGATGTATGCACGCGGCCTGTGGCCGGATGGATCAGCTTTGGCAGAGCATCGGTATAGGTGGATTTGAGTTTGGCCAGTTGTCGTACTTCAAGAATAAGGCGTGGCACCTCATGTTCACCGGCCAGAGCCTCCAGTACTTCCTGGCCTGTTGCCCACTGCCCCGATCTGGTTTTTTTACCGCCCGGAATACCGAGCCGTTCAAACAGCAGTTCACCCAGCTGTTTGGGTGACTGGATATTGAAAGTTTCACCTGCAGCAGCATGAATATTTGATTCCAGTTCCATGATGCGCTCACCGAAGCGTGTGGATAGCTCTCCCAGTTTGGCAGCATCGATATGGGCACCTGTCCACTCCATATCGGCCAGTACAGATGCAAGCGGCAGCTCGATTGTATCATGGCGCTCAAGCCGGTGTTCAGCCTCCAGTTTGGTACGCAGAAAATGTGTCAACCTGAGTGCGACTTCCGCATCTTCAGAGGCATAGGGCAGTGCCGTTTCAATCGGTACCATGTCAAAGCCGATCTGTTTGGCTCCCTTGCCGGCAACTTCTTCGTAGGCAATGCAGTGATGGCCCAGATAATCCTCGGCTACGCTATCCATTTTGGGCGGGTATTTGGCCGGATAGAGGCAATAGGCCAGTAACATGGAATCGGCAGCGATGCCACGCAGTTCAATACCGGCACGGCGCAGAACCTGGATATCATATTTCAGGTTGTGGCCGCATTTGGCCTTGTTTTCATCTTCGAGAATCGGTTGCAGTGCATCCAGCACCTGTTGCAACGGTAATTGTCTGGGTGGCGGGGTGAGCAGATCGGCAGCGCGATGGCCGACCGGTATATACCAGCCTTCACCTGCCCGAATGGAAAAGGACAGCCCGACTATGGCTGCATCATGTGTTTTCAGTGATGTTGTTTCCGTATCCAGCGCGATCAGATCAGCCCGTTTGAGATGGTCGAGCAGTGATTGCAGCGATGTTTCATCATCAACCAGTCTGTCTGTACGGGGAAGGGATGGTGGCACCGGTATCTCCTGCTGGGCATGGTTTGATTCCTTGTCAGGGGCCGGTTTTGCAGCTTCACCCGGGGTATCGGTGTTTGTGTTTTCATCACAGAATTCAGCCATCAAACGCCGGAACTCCAGACGGGTGAACAGTTCGGCCAGTTTTTCCCGGTTTGGCTGTTGAACAGCCAGATCATCGAGTTCCAGACCCACATCCACCTGATCATCCAGCGCCACCAGTCGGTAGGATAGGCGAGCATCTTCGGCAAACTCGATGAGGTTTTCGCGTCGTTTGGTTTGTTTGATTTCGGATGCCCGGGTGAGCACGCCTTCCAGGTCTCCATAAGTATCCAGCAGCAGTACGGCTGTTTTCGGTCCGATACCGGGCACGCCGGGAATATTGTCGGATGAATCACCGGCCAGTGCCAGTAAATCCTGGATACGTTCCGGGCCGACTCCCCATTTTTCCTTCACTTCCTCAGCGCCATAATCCTTTTTGCGCATTGTATCCAGCATCCACACCTTGTCGCTGATCAATTGCATCAGATCCTTGTCGGTTGAGACAATGGTGACATCCCAGCCTTTGGCTTCGGCCCGGCGTGCCAGTGTGGCAATGACATCATCCGCTTCGTAATTCTCGATACAGATACGATTGAGATTGAATGCATCGGTGAGATCGAACACGGTAGGCCATTGCGCAGCCAGTTCTTCCGGCATGGGGGGGCGATGCGCCTTGTATTCGGCATACATATCGTTGCGGAAGGTGCCGCCCTTGGGATCGAAAGCGACAGCCACATGGGTCGGGCTAAGGTCTTTGAGAATGCTGCGCAGCATCTGTACATAACCGAAAATGGCATTGGTCGGTTCGCCCTTTGAATTGGTGAGATTATGTTTCACCGCATGAAAGGCGCGAAATACGTAGTTGGGTCCGTCAATCAGAACTAAATGGGGCATAGACGGCAGCCTGCCGTGCCAGTGGCTATGGTGAAAGCTGTTTTTTTGATCTCCGGGGAGATGCCGGTTTATTGTCATTCCGGCAAGAACCCCGAGTGCGTTAACACCAACGGACTGTTATCGTTTTCTGCCTGCCATGCTAAGCTGGCGCTAATTCATGTGAACAGACTTTGGAACACGGTTGTGGAGGGTTCTTATGTCCAATAAGCAGCACTACGAAGGTAGCAACATTACAGTGTGTTTTGATGCGTCACGTTGCATCCATTCGGGGCGGTGTGTCAAAGGATTGCCGGATGTGTTCCGGGCCGGTGCAGAGGGAGTATGGATTTTTCCTGATGCGGCATCTGCTGATGAAATCGCCGCGCTATGCAGCACATGCCCCTCCGGTGCATTGACGTTTCATCGTACAGATGGCGGTGCAGGAGAAGTCAGTCCCGAGATCAATACGATCAGTGTTGAAGCTGATGGCCCGCTATGCGTGCATGCCGATTTTACACTCAATGGCGAAGACCCGGGCGGTTTTCGCGCTACTTTGTGTCGTTGCGGAGCCTCAAAAAACAAGCCCTGGTGTGATGGTTCACATACAGAAACCGGATTCAGTGATCCGGGCGATGTTGCTCCATTTAATCCTGATGCAGAAACAGACAGCGGAAGGCTGGATATCAAACCATTTAAAAACGGGCCGTTGTTTATGGTTGGGCCGTTATCTATTTGCGACAGTCACGGTCAAACAGCCAGAGTCTGCGATAAAACCGTATTATGTCGTTGCGGCGGATCCAGGCATAAACCCTATTGCGATGGCACCCATGCAGAAATCGATTTCGAATCCGAATAACAGGTGTACAAAGAACGTGAAAGGAAACAGGGAGATGATATGACAGGGCAACAGGGTGCAGAGAAGGTGTTGATTTCGGAATTGATGGATCAAAGCGGCGTAAAATTCGGTACCAGCGGAGCACGCGGTCTGGCCACCGATATGACGGACCGGGTGTGTTATGCCTATACGCTGGCGTTCATGCAGTTCCTTGATGGTATTGGTGATATTGAGTCCGGTTGCCGCGTGGCCATTGCCGGGGATTTCCGGCCCAGTAGTCCGCGCATTATGAATGCGGTTGCTCTTGCTGTGATCGATGCCGGTTGTGAACCGGTTGTGTGCGGATTTATTCCGACACCGGCTGTGGCCTGTTATGCCATGTCGCTCGGTATTCCCTCTATTATGGTGACGGGCAGCCATATTCCCGATGACCGCAATGGCATCAAATTCTATAAATCGACAGGTGAGATACTCAAGAACGACGAACAGGCCATGACGGCGCGCAGTGTATCAATAGCTGCAGGGTTATTTGATGCAGCGGGCAATGCCACGGGTGAAGCTGTATTGCCCGCGGAAACAAATGATGCCGAACGGGATTATGTACGACGTTATCTTGATTTTTTCCCGGCAAACTGTCTGGCCGGTCAGAAGGTCGGCGTTTATCAGCATTCGACTGTCGCCCGCGATATGCTGGTGGAGGTCATGCGGGGGCTTGGTGCACAAGTCACGGCACTGGGCCGTTCGGAACATTTTATTCCGGTCGATACAGAAGCCATACGTCCCGAAGATGTCAGCCTGGCTGCCGAATGGGCTGAAGAATATGGTTTCGATTGTATCGTTTCCGCTGATGGCGATGGCGACCGACCGCTGATCAGTGATGAGCATGGTGTCTGGTTGCGCGGTGATGTGGCGGGGATTCTGTGTGCGCGTTATTTGCAGGCAGAATGCGTGGCGACGCCGGTCAGCTGCAATTCTGCAGTGGAAAAATGTGGCTGGTTTGAGCGCATTGACCGCACCCGTATCGGTTCACCCTTTGTGATTGCCGCTATGGATGCAGCGATTGCAGAAGGTGCTGATAATGTGGTGGGCTATGAAGCCAATGGCGGTTTTCTCACCGCTACGGATATTGTTCTGAATAGCCGTGTCCTGACTGCGTTACCCACGCGTGATGCCATGATTGTGCCACTGGCAATTCTGATGCTGGCCAAAACGGAGGGGAACAGTATTGCTGAATTGCTGGCCACGTTGCCGCAGCGATTCACCTACAGCGACCGGTTAAAGGAATTTCCGACCGAACTGAGCGAGTCACGCCTGGCTGCACTGAAAACAGGCGATATAGCTGCCGATATACAGGCCGCAGAATCCCTGCTGGGTGAAGCCTTCGGCCCGGTGGTCTCGATTGATACCACCGATGGCATCCGTATTACGTTCGCCAGCGATGAAGTGGCGCATCTGCGTCCCTCAGGCAATGCACCGGAATTACGCTGTTACAACGAAGCTGCCAGCGAGGAACGGGCAGTGGAGATGAATCAGATATGCATGTCGATACTGGAAAGTTGGCGGTAATCGGGAAAGTGGATATTTCAGTATCTCATTGACCATTGAAAGGTTAAAGAAATGATATCGAATGACAAAGTAATTCAGGATGTATGCCATGCTATCGGCAGCGGAAATATAATCGATTTACCCCAATAAAAAATACCGGGAGGAAATATTCGGAGTATCAAAAGACTGAAATTTTTCTTAGGGACGGTTTTGTTGATCGATACTCCGGAGATAAGATGGTATTTCCACCAGTGCTTCGTCTATTGTCAAATCTGATGCCGGAAGAATTCCCATTTCATAAGAACTGGAAGATGTCAGAATGTCACTTGGGTTATTGGCAGTTGTTACCGACGGTAGACCACATTATTCCTGTATCGCGTGGTGGTGCAGATGAAGCGTCAAATTGGGTCTGCACATCTCAACTCAGAAACAGTGCAAAGTCCAATTGGCTGCTTGAAGAGCTTGGCTGGCAACTACATAGGCCTGGAAAACTTAAAGAGTGGGACGGTTTGATAACGTGGTTTATGGATTACGTGGAAGAAAACCCAGAAATACTTGCAAATACCTACATGAATTTATGGCATAGAGCAGCGAAAAGAACGTTTGAAACATAACCAACTTGTAGAGAAAAGGTTTTTGGTTCTTTTCTTTAAACTATCATACAAGGTGTGCTTTATGGCAGATTCGGAACATACAACGGGTGATAGGTATAGTCTGGAGCGTTTTGTGAAGGCGCAGCAGAGGAGTTATGAACAGGCCGCAATCAGAAATGCTCGAAAGCGTTTGCGCTGGATGTGGTATATCTTGCCTCAATTTTCCGGTTTAGGGTTCAGTAGTATGTCCCGATATTACACCGTGTCCCCGAACATTTTAGATTATAAAGAGAGATAAATGGCATACCTATATTTAGCTATAGCAATCATTGCTGAAGTTGCGGCAACAAGTGCTTTAAAGGCATCTTCAGAGTTCACCAAGTTGTTACCAAGCCTTATCGTTGTTATCGGCTATGGCGTTGCATTTTATTTTATGACACTGGTGCTAAGAACTATTCCAATAGGCATTACATATGCGGTTTGGTCCGGTGTTGGTATTGTATTGGTAGCCGTTGTTGGTGTATTTCTATATAAACAAGTTCCAGATATTCCTGCGATCATAGGTATGGGGTTAATTATTTCAGGGGTAGTGGTTATTCATGTGTTTTCAAAAACAGTCAGTCATTAAATCTAACAAATTGTTAGAGAGGGGCATGGTCTTCCCCTCAACAAAATCGTTATAAAGGGATGGTTCAACGCGGATACGATCTGGAACGTTTTGTACAGGCGCAGCAGGGGAGTTATGAACAGGCTCTCTCTGAAATCAGAAATGGTCGAAAGCGTTCGCACTGGATGTGGTACATCTTTCCGCAATTTTCAGGGTTGGGGTTCAGCAGGATATCCCGATATTACGCTATCAGCAGTGTGGACGAAGCCACGGCATATTTGAATCATCCGGTACTCGGGCCAAGACTGATTGAATGCGCTGAAGCGGTGCTGGCAATCAAGGGGCGATCGGCACATGAGATATTCGGTTCTCCCGATGATTTGAAGCTGAGATCATGCGCAACACTGTTCGATTCGGTGGCCGAACCGGCATCGGTGCTTCATCGCTTGCTTGAAACATATTTCGATGGTGTGCCTGACAGTAAAACACTGGAGCTGTTAAGGAAGCGCTGATTTTGCCGGGATGACAATAAATCAGCATTTCGTTAAATACCTCGGCCTGTATTTGACTTTGCAGGGGCGGAGTTTGATCATCCGCCGCGAAAAATCGGGGGTGAAGATTGGCTCCGTATATAATATGGCAGGGAATGGTGAGTGATGAGTATTGAAACTGAATTACAGGCACGTGCAGAATCCAAATGTGAATTATGCGGTGCTACGGAAAATCTCGGGGTGTACGAGGTTCCGGACAGCCCGAATGAGGGTGCCGATGCATCTGTATTTGTCTGTGATACTTGCCGCGACCAGATTGAAAATCCGGATCATGTCGATGCCAATCACTGGCGTTGTCTGAATGATTCGATGTGGAGCCAGGTGCCTGCCGTACAGGTGGTGGCATGGCGCATGTTGAATCGCCTCAAGGGTGAAGGCTGGCCGCAGGATTTGCTTGATATGATGTATCTGGAAGATGATGTGCGTGCCTGGGCGGAAGCCGGTGCTGACAGTGCTGCCGATGCTGTTGTGCATCGCGATTGCAATGGCGCTGTACTGGAAGCCGGGGATACCGTCACCCTGATCAAGGATCTGAATGTCAAAGGTGGCGGATTCACTGCCAAGCGCGGTACCGCTGTACGTGGTATTCGACTGGTGGCCGATAATGCTGAACACATCGAAGGCCGCGTAAGCGGTCAGCAGATTGTAATTCTGACTCAGTTTGTGAAGAAATCGAACTGAACTGTAACTGTTCAGCTCACCACTTATTTGCCCGATAACTGCGTTAAAAATATTCACTTGCTCGAGAGCAAGCTGCGCTTTTTCGCATGTGCCCGAACAAATCAGCAGCAATCTGAACAGTTACACTGCCCTTACTTTACTACTACCTCTACACTGTTGGAGGGTGAGGATGCACCGCTGTTATTTTTGGCAATCACGCGGTAGCTCCACAACCCTGTTTCGGGATGATCACTGAACAGCGGTAATTTGCTGACAATTTCCCCGTTTCTGGTTACAGGAATCGCATCGGAAATATCTGTGGCGATAGTTCCCCACGATCCATTTTCACCCTTGCGGCGCTGTACATCATACGAAACAGCGCCGGTGGAGCCCTGCCAGTTGATGGCCGCTGGCGATTGAATGGTCAGCAGGGTGGGGGCATCGGGCACCGGTTCCGGTGGAACTGGCATGCTCCGGATGGCAAATGCACCTTCTTTCAGTGTCTGGATGATCGCGGCTTCATCTGCCGGTTTGGTCGATGAAAATCCCGGGTAATGCAGAGAATCGCTGGCAGCATTGAAATCGGAATGATAATAGAAACCGCCGATTTCAGTACGGAAACGCAGTGACCAGGCCATGCAGCCAGCAGCCGGAGAATTTATGGTGCGCTGAATAATATCGGCAGTATTTGCCTTGTCCGAGGGGTTGAATTCACCATAGAAGTAGGCCTTGCCGGCCTTTTTCGCCTGCGCTGCAAAGGCTGTAAATTCCTGATCGGTGTAGTGGGTAGTCACGATATCGATATTCCTGTCCTGTAGCGAAATCGCAGGAATGTGTTTGTGGCCACCATCGACAATCAGGTGATTCGGGTCGTGCTGTTTGATATACGCTGCCATCTCATGAATCCATTCTGGACTGGCCTTGTCAATCTCATTGCCCAGTTCCCAGGCCATAATGGTCGGATCGTCTTTGTAGAGCACACCGGTAACCGTGTTCTTCCGGTTCAGCAGCCAGCTCAGGAATGTTTTGAAATCTGATTTGGCTTTGGGGTCATTCCAGAAGTCATGCACGCCTGAAAGCGCTGCCCATTCGGCAAAGCCGCCGAACCATGCCCAGTTATCGACCAATGGAATGATGATCCTGACGCCTTCTTCGGCAGCAATGGCCAGACCGCGATCCATATCCCTGAACAGGGTCTCATTATAACGGATGCGGCCATGCTTATCGGCATAAATATGGGCCAGATTGCCCGACAGGTTTTTGCCGCCTTCCACCGCAAAGGTATAGGAGCGAAACACCTGACCGCCCAAACGCTTCACGGCTCTGGCCGCATCACGCTGTTCGAATGCAGTGACCCGATGCCATTTTTGGCCATGCGTGCCGGCACGGTCCTCCAGAATGAAATAATTGGGGATATTGACCGAAACAAAGCGGAATGATTTTTTACCATCCAGCAGGTTGCTGCCATCACGGCTGATGAAATACTCAAAGGCGATGGCCTGTTGTGCGGGCACGGCCAGCAGCAATGCGCTTAAAGCCAGAGCAGCGACAGTGATAGGTCGGAAGAGTCTGTTGAATATATGATTATAGAGATGAAACCCTGACTGACGCATTTCTATCTCCCCTGATTGAGCGCGCGATTCACCATAGTTTGATGTAAACAGGTAATCTTTGCAATTGCCCGACCTGTGGACAATGTGGGAAACTCGGAGTTATTTCCGGTTATACAACTTGAGCGGGTTGTTTTCGCAGACCTTAAAAAACTCGGGGACATGCCTGGCATCCAGAGGTTTGCTGAACAGGTATCCCTGTCCGATATCACACCCGTGCTTGCGCAGGAAAGCCAGTTGATCTTCATTCTCAACCCCCTCTGCAATCACCTTCATATCCATAATGTGCGCCATTTCTATGATCATGGCGACAATCGCAGCATCTTTTTTATCGCTTATCACGCCATCAATGAATTTCTTGTCAATTTTCAAAGTGGTGACCGGAAAGTTTTTAAGATATCCAAGTGACGAGAAACCGGTGCCAAAATCATCAATAGCAACGCCGACGCCCAAATCTTTCAGGGTATGCAGAATTTTCCGGCTTGCCTCGACATCGTCCATGGCATTATTTTCAGTGATTTCAACTTCGAGGCTTTCGGCAGGAAATCCGCAAGCATGAAGATTACTGGTAATCATTTTCACCAGACCTTTATCACTGAATTGGCGTGGCGTGAAATTTACGGCCAGTTGCAGGGGAGGAATGCCCATTTTCAGCCAGGTTTTCCCCTGTTCACAGGTTGTTCGAAGCACGAACTCGCCCAAAGGCAGAATCACGCCGCTTTCCTCGGCAAAACTGATAAACTCATCGGGCATGACAGCTCCCATGTCCGGGTGCTGCCAGCGTACCAGGCTCTCAAGGCCGACAAGCTTGCCGCTGTTTATATCTATCTGCGGTTGATAGAGCACATAAAACTCATTTCTTTTGATGGCATAGTGCATTTCCCGTGCCATTTCCATTCGTTTGAGCACATGTTCACTCATATCGGTATTGTAATATTTAAAGCCGTTTTTTCCTGCCGCTTTGGCCCGATACATGGCGATATCGGCATGTTTTTCCAGTGTCTCCAGATTATCACCATCCTGAGGATACATGCTGATACCGATACTGGCACCAATGAAGCACTCGTTATCATTAATATGAAAAGGTTCTTTCAAAGTATTCAAAATTCTTTCGCAGATATTGCCCGGTTCGTTGTTGCTGTGAATATTGGGAAGAACAAATACAAATTCATCGCC
>WFUI01000255.1 GCA_015485035.1 Mariprofundus sp. | reverse complement strand
TATTACGATGCATCATGTCCGAAATGTGTGAAGGACAGGGAGAACTACGAAAACATGGCCGGTGAAACAGGCCGTGATGTTTGCTGGATGGATATCACCGGACGTGATGATGAACTGCATGAACTGGGTATTGATCCGCGCAAGGCACTGACCGAATTGCATGTCAAAGATCAGCATGGTCACATTCTATCTGAAATCGATGCCTATATTCTGCTCATGCAACGGGTGCCACGCCTGCGCATCCTTGCCTGGCTGATCAGTCTGCCTGTCATTCGCCCTGTGATCGCATTTTTATACCATCGCATAGTCATGCACCGCTTGCGCCGTGAAGGACGGCTCTGAGCATTCAATTATACAGAATGCAATGCATGCAACAGCACCGCCAACCCATAAACAATCGAAAGGAATGAATCCATGATACCCTACAGACTCATCGACACCGCTACCGAGCATGGCACAACACTCAAGCTATATCAGCGTGGAATCGATTTCTCAATCCGGGTGGATAAAGCCGGCGACCTGATGAACAGCCGCACCCATCACTCGGAAGATGTACTGGCCGAACTGGCCTGTAAAGCCATCATCGGGCGTAAAAAGCCGCACCTGCTGGTCGGTGGTCTGGGCATGGGATTTACGCTGGCCACAGCGCTTTCTCATTGTGGCCCTGTTGCACGTATCACCGTATCCGAACTCATGCCTGCAGTGGTGCGCTGGAATCGCGAATATCTGGGCATCGTTGCCGGATGCCCGCTTGATGATGAACGTGTTGTTGTGATTGAGCAGGATGTCGGCAAGGTCATGTCTGATCACAGGAATGGCTTCGATGCCATCATGCTGGATGTTGATAACGGCCCGGATGCCTTTACCCGCGATGACAATGATTCTTTATACGGCCTGTACGGCCTTAACAATGCTTACGAGGCCCTCAAACCCGGCGGCGTATTAACAGTCTGGTCAGCGTTTCCGGACGATGCCTTTACCCGGCGCATGATGAAAGTCGGCTTTACAGTGGAGCAACAGCGTGTGCGGGCTCATAAAAATCAGGCCAATCACAGGCATACAATCTGGATAGGTAAAAAGCCGTAAAAGGTGAAACATTAATCTCTTGAATGCACGCGTTACAAAAAACAGTGTAGTGAGACCGATCACATATCAGACCCTTAACCTGCATGTAGCATTTTGCACTTATTATTCAGCAAGGGGGATTGGAGCATCATGGGCACTCAGAATTATTTTCCAGGGAAGGTTGCTTCGACCGGGGAAACTGCTTTACCCCTGAACAAATCAAACAATAACCTGAATATGGTCTGGGCTTCGATCACACTGGCTGCCGCATTCTGGTTCTTCGAACCGATCTCCTATTCCATTCTGCTCAACGATGGCACATTTGTTCAACACTGGTTACAACCTGATCAGGATCGGGTTGAAATGCGAACAGTTATTGTTGCCCTGCTTTTGCTATTCGGTGTTTATGCACAGATTATGCTGGGGCGCCAAAAACAGGCCTACTTGCAACTTAAAAACAATTCGCAGTTACTGCGAAAAATCGTGGATAATGCCCACGATGCCTTCTTTTCGATCGATGCCACAGGAAAAATTATCGACTGGAACCCTGCTGCCGAAAACATGTTCGGGTGGTCACGCCAGCATGCGATCGGTCAAAATATTACCGAAACCATCATTGCTCCCGAATATCGCCATACATTCTCCTGTGAACTCAAATCATTCTCCGAATCAGGACAGACAAAACTCCTGAATACCCGGAGTGAGGCCTCGTTATGGCATCGTGACGGCTTTGCCTTTCCTGCTGAATTATCAATTGTTCCCCTTTCGACCGGAAGCTCTTTCATATTCACCGGTTTTGTCCGCGATATCAGTGAGCGAAAACTGGCCGAGGAACGGCTGTTTCACCTCGCCCATACCGACACACTCACAGGTCTTCCAAACCGTCAGAGCTTTAACGATATTCTTTCACAGGAAATCAGTATTGCCCATCGTCACCAACAAAGGCTGGCAGTAATGTTCCTGGATCTTGACCAGTTCAAAGCGGTCAATGACTCATTGGGCCACGATGCCGGAGATCAGCTGCTGCGTGAAACAGCCAAACGTTTGCAGGGGTGTATTCGTGATTCGGATACCCTTGCCCGAATCGGGGGCGATGAATTTGTATTTGTTCTTCCCAATATTCACAGCAACAACGAACCGGGCAATATCTGCGAAAGAATTTTGAATACTTTGAAAGAACCTTTTCATATTAATGATAACGAGTGCTTCATTGGTGCCAGTATCGGTATCAGCATGTATC
>WFUI01000254.1 GCA_015485035.1 Mariprofundus sp. | reverse complement strand
GCTGTAGATGGGCTGTCCTGTCCATTCTGTACATACGGGCTGGAAAAAAACCTGAAAAAAGTGGATGGTATCAAAACAGTCAATATCGACATGAAAACCGGCAAGGCGACGGTGGTGCTAAAACCGGGTGCGCATGTCGATGACCAGGCACTGCGTCAGGCTGTGAAGAAAGCAGGCTTCACTGCACGCAAAATTACACGCCAGTGAGAATTTTAACACGTTCATGGTCAGCGTTATTCGGACTGTTTGTTGCGACTTTCATGACTGCCTGCACAGGCAGCCCTGCCGATGTGCAGGTGTGGGGAGAGCAGGGGAGTGAACCGGGCCAATTCAACGAACCCTTCGATGTGGCGGTGGATCGCGAAGGGTTTGTCTATGTCACAGATGTACGCAACAAACGTGTGCAGAAGTTTACAGCGGACGGTGATTTTATTCTGGCATTCGGTCAGAAACTGTTTGAAAAGCCCGGAGGCATCGGTATCGGTCCGGATGATACGGTCTGGGTTGCGGATTACGATCTGGATCGTATTTTCCATTTTAATCACAAAGGAAAACTTATCACGGTATGGGGTAAGGCGGGCGACGGGCCGGGAGAATTTGAGTCTCCGGTGGATGTGGCGGTGAATGCCGCTGGTTTGGTCTATGTGGTGGATCAATATCACCACCGTATTCAGCAATTTTCTCCGGATGGCCGTTTTATCCGGACATGGGGGAAACAGGGAAAGGTTAATGTCGTACGGTCTGCCCTGAATTTTCTGATCCCTGATGATCGCGAAGGTGAGTTCTATTACCCGTCACGCATTGCTATTGGTTCGGATGATCATGTGTATGTGTCCGATGCCTATAATAATCGTGTGCAGGTATTTACCGCTGATGGTGATTTTTTGCACAGTATCGGTGGCATGGGACTGTGGGACGGTCGTTTTCGCATCGCCTCCGGTCTTGATGTTGCGCCTGACGGCAGTCTGTTCGTAGCGGATTTTTACAATAATCGCATTCAGCATTTTGACCATGAAGGACACTTTCTTTCGACGTGGGGGGGCAAAGGTAATAAAACAGGTGAGTTCTCCGGACCTACCGGTGTAGCGGTGGGTTCCGGAGCACTGTATGTTGCCGATTGGGGCAATCACCGTATTCAGAAACGCTTACTGCGGTGATTCATCAGCAATAGTATTACCGCTGTTCATATCAAAGGAGACAAGAACATGAGCGGATGCGACTGCCGCATTGAGATAGAGCACCGGGAACAGAGGCGTACGCTGATATTGTTGCTGATGATCAACGCTGTGATGTTCTGCGTTGAATTTGTCTTTGGCATAGTGGGGCAATCCACCGGATTGATTTCCGATGCTGTGGATATGCTTGCTGATGCGCTGGTTTATGGTGTCGGGCTGTATGCTGTGGGGAAGGCTACGGCCATCAAGGTTCGTGGTGCATATTTCAGCGGGATATTTCAAATCTTGCTGGCTCTGGGTGTTCTGGGTGATGTGGTTCGACGTTTTTTGTTTGGTAGTGAGCCGGAGTCCATGTTGATGATGGGGTTTGGCTTGCTTGCACTGTTTGCCAATATCTGGTGCCTGCTTTTGATAGCCAAACACCGGCATGGTGAAATCCATATGCGTGCTAGCTGGATATTTTCCAAAAATGACGTGATCGCCAATGTAGGCGTGATACTGGGCGGGCTGCTGGTCTATCTGCTTGATTCGCACCTGCCTGATTTGCTGATTGGCTTTGCCATTGCACTGATTGTGATTCGGGGGGGGATTGCCATTATCAAGGATGCCATGAAAGAACAGAGGCAGATAGGGAGATGCTGATTTTTATCTCTTGCGGTATCTGAGAATCTGTGCACAGGCGTCGATATTTCACTTTATTACCAAACCTCTTGCTATCACAAAGTTCGATACCTAGCGTTCAGGTCATGCGTTCTCTGGCTTGGATTGCCATTTTCTCTCTGCAAATGGGCATGTTTGTCTGCGGTGCGGGCATTGACGTATGTCATGCAGCCGATGCGCCTGCGCATATTGCATCGTCCCAATCAGACACAGATCATGATAGCTCTCCAATTGACCAGACCTGTGCAGCCCATGCTGCGCACGTGTTTCTGGGGCAGCCGGCATATGACCAGAGTCAAGCGGATAACGGCAATAAACCGGTCAATCTTTTGGCCTCATTGAACCTTCCCGAGATTTACCACTTAATCGAACAACCCCCCAGGTTTTTGCACAGCTGATTTTAATGGCTGAAGAGCCAGTCTGATCTTTTGGCGGTCTCACTGATGCTCTCAAATTGCCACTGAACAACTCAGTTCTGAAAAAATCAGCTTCCCCGTTCACTTATTACTATTTCACAGGGGGAAAACTGTGCGTATACGATTTTTTTTAACCGGAATGCTGTTATGCATTCACCCAATCTATGCTTATGCTGATTCGCTGCAGGAGGCGATGGATATCGCAGCCGCGAAGCACCCGATGTTGTAAATGGCTGATCAATCTATTGC
>WFUI01000253.1 GCA_015485035.1 Mariprofundus sp. | reverse complement strand
GAACTATACCGAAGAACAATGGCCGGATATTACGTTCCATAAAACGAGAGAGCATATTTGATTCGGGCCATCCGTGGCCCTCACCCTGCGGGCGGCCTGAAGTCCGTCCAAACGGCTATCCTGCCTTTTTGTGATTCGGGCCATCCGTGGCCCTCACCCTGCGGGCGGCCTGAAGTCCGTCCAAACGGCTATCCTGCCTTTTTGTGATTCGGGCCATCCGTGGCCCTCACCCTGCGGGCGGCCTGAAGTCCGCCCATAATTGTACTGCCCTGTACAATTATACGCCCAAGCGTCCTGCAAGGGTGGCACACACGGATGTGCGTCATGAATCCGGTTTCCCTTCTGTGTGATTCGGAGCATCCCTTCTTGTCCTTTTGTTCCGGCTTCTGTCCGAATTGATAGCATGATGCATTGGTTGAGCTGAATAGTTTCACACAGAACTTCTCTGATCTGCTAGACTAGGATCACCAAAGCAGTAAAGGAGGCCGTCATGATCAAACATGGTAAAATCCTGGTGCCGACAGATTTCTCCGAGCAATCCAGTGAGGCGTTGCGTCGCGCAGGTGTGCTGGCGGCCCAGCAGCATGCCGAGGTTCACCTGTTGCATGTGATAGAACCTGCCGTCTACTTCGAAACAGACATGATTCCTGTCGCACCTGTCAATGAAATCAATGAAGCGATGCGCAAAGGTGCAAACAGACGGCTGAAGGAACAAGCAGCAAAAGCGGGATTCCCCCTTGTCATACACCTGGAAGAATCCAGTGGTGAACCTGCACGATCCATCTGCAAATTTGCAGAATCCCTGCCCGCCGACCTGATTCTGATCGGACGTCACGGTCACCAGGGCAGGCTGGAGCATTTTCTGATTGGTTCGACTGCAGAGCGTGTAGTGCGCCATGCAACTTGCTCCGTGCTTGTCGCCATGCCGCATGGTCTGTTCAGCGACATCAGCGATGATAAATAAGTTCCGCATATGTCTGGACCGGATTATTCTGTAAAAGACAGTTCCGATATGCCCCGCTACACTGCGCACCATGTATGATACGCATGCTGAGGATTATGATAAATTTGAAAACGTAGAGCGGCTGAACAAGAGCCAGCAGAAGCGTGAAATTCAGGCACTGCTGGAGCTGGGCAAGCAGCTGGCTTCACTCGATGCTGTTGCACTGGGCAAAATGAATTTACCTCATAAACTGTTTCAGGCACTGCTGGATGTTCAGTCCATGAAACATGGCGCTGAAAAACGGCAGTTCAAACTTATCTGCAAAATACTTCGACAAATAAACACTGAATCACTGCAAGAAACTATTGATGAGCTTGGGCTGAAAAAAGAAGACCAGGATAAAAACTTTCACCGCACAGAACGCTGGCGCAATCGCCTGATTGAAGAAGGCCAAACCGCCATGACTGAATTTATGGCGAAGTATCCACAGGCCGCTGCCGGCGAGATTCGTCAACTGGTTCGTAACGCCAATAAAGAGCTGCAGCAAAACAAACCGCATAAATCATCCCGGGCCCTGTTTCGCTTATTACGGGATATTATACGGTAATATAACCAGCAGCCTTGATCAGGCATCTGGACTTAAACTGATGCAGTCCCAGATATGATGCATTATTGTATATGTTCGCCCATCTTTTCAACCGACCAACATCACACTGATAGCATCAAAACCCATTCACCTAACCCGGCTTAACCCCATCGGCCATCAATGCGACGACCTGTTAGAATATGTGTATAAAGATACAAAAATAACGCAAATACTGCAATCCAGAGTCCTTGTGATATGCCGACCCATAACTGGTAGTGCTCGACTGAAATCAGAGGAAAAATCACACGAACTACCGCACTGGCACACAGCAAAAGGAACATCAAGCCTACGCCAGATGGAGGCTGGTTGATGTCGCGTCCGGTATGGCCCAGTGAGATGCGCGACATCATTCCCAACGTCATCATACCTATGCCACCAACGGTAAAGGCGTGAACCGCCAGCGAGGGCGAAATACCGGTCATAAATGCAGCAAACTTCAATGCGAATCCAAGGATGACCCAGGCATAAGCCAGATACAGTATCCATAACAACGGTTTGCTCCAGATACCATGCGTGTACCAACCCCACAACCGGATACTGTGCAACAAACACAGGATGGCAGCCAACCATGCCGTCAGTGCCGGCTGGGAAAAGAAAATGTCAACAATTGCAAATACCAGAAACAGTAGAAAGCAGGCAATATCTACCCACCTGCGGTTGTTCAGACTCACTGCATACCCTACGCCCCGTTCGATAAACATCGGCATCACCCGGCGCGACAACACCAGAATCAGGGACAGAATCATATACAGGCCAATAAACAAACCGATACGCTGTCCATCGTGAAACATACCGAACAAACCCAGCGCGTAGATCACATTGCCGATCAGGAAAAAATACAGCTTGGATATTACGCCCATATTCTTCCACAGCCTGGCCCGAACGACCGGCACAGTAAGAGCCACAGATAAATAGATAATAAACAGATTATCCAGCAATACCGAAGCGATCAGAGCCTGTGATCCTGGCATCAACGCGAGAACTCGTGCCAGTGTCCACAGCAATATCAATATCTGCAATGGCAAACCATGCAACGTTTGTATATTGGTCCAATTTCTGACGGCTGTGAGTAGAAAACCAGCAATGACTGCCAGCGCATAACCATAAATCATCTCATGGGCATGCCAATCTAGGGGTAAAACATTGACTGGAAGCAGCCGGTAGTTAAAAACAAGCTCGCTCATCCAGATAACCATGCTGATAATAGCCAGCAGTGCAGCAACAAGAAAAAATGGCCGAAAACCCAGCCTGAATAACACCCATTCTCCGACTTCCGATTTATGCATGCCAACATTCATCTCTATCATTCCTTATTTGCTACAAAGTCTTGTTCTATTTTCTAAAACTGTTTTTTCCAACACAGACACTATGCCGGTTAAATTCCGGATAATAGCTACTGCTCAATAAAAATATACTTTAAATACATCTTGATCTCCATGCTTCCGACTGAGTTTAAAAATATATTTACAATGTTTTTTTAATACCTAGTATTGTGAACGAATTTTAATAAACCCTAGGAGGTGGAGACAGTGGTCGGAAATGTCCCGGAAAATCCCAACTACAATATGGCAATCGTCAAAGCATTTGCAGTTTGTGCAGTGGTTTACCTTGTTGTCGGTGCGTTGGTGGGCGATATTATTGCATGGCAATTATCGTTCCCCTCGCTTAATCTGAATGAATACCTGAGCTTCGGACGCTTACGCCCCTTACATACCAATGCGGTAATTTTTGCATTTGGTGGTTGCACCTTGATGGCCACTGCATTTTACGTGGTACAACGCACCTGTGCGGTGCCGTTATGGAGCGACAAACTGGCATGGTTTACCTTCTGGGGCTGGAATCTGATTATTGTCTGCGCCGTGATTTCCTTCCCGATGGGCTGGACCCAGGGCAAGGAATATGCCGAACTGGAATGGCCGGTTGATATTCTGATCGCAGTGGTCTGGCTTTCTTATATGTTCAATTTCGTGATGACCATCGCCAACCGGAAAACTTCGCATATCTATGTGGCCAACTGGTTCTTCCTCGGTATGATGATCATGATCACCTATTTGCATGTGGTCAACTCGTTAGCTATCCCGGTCACCATGACCCATTCCTACTCCCTGTTCTCCGGCGTACACGACGCCATGATTCAGTGGTGGTGGGGCCATAACGCGGTGGGCTTCTTCCTGACTGCCGGCTTCCTCGGCATCATGTATTATTTCATTCCCAAGCAGGCCGATTTGCCAATTTACTCGTATCGGTTGTCAGTGCTGCATTTCTGGGCTCTGATGTTCGGTTATGTCTGGCTTGGTGCTCATCATTTACAATACACCGCCCTGCCCGACTGGGCCGGTTCACTCGGTGCGGCTGTTTCGATTGCCATGATCATTCCATCCTGGGGTGGTGCGATTAACGGTTTGATGACGCTGTCCGGCGCATGGAACAAGCTGCGTGATGATTATGTACTGCGTTTCATGGTTGTATCACTGGCCTTCTACGCCATGTCCACCTTCGAAGGACCGGTCATGTCGCTGAAGACTGTGAATGCGCTGTCTCACTACACCGACTGGACGATCGGGCATGTGCATTCCGGTGCGCTCGGCTGGGTGGCGATGGTATCAATAGGCGCCATCTATCATCTGGTGCCTCGTTTGTGGAAAACAGATATCCATTCCGTACCACTGGTCAACACTCATTTCTGGATTCATACCATCGGCACTGTGATTTATATCTGTGCGATGTGGGTGTCCGGCATCATGCAGGGCCTGATGTGGCGCGCAACCGATGACTACGGCAACCTTGTTTATACGTTTGCTGAAACTGTCGTAGCCATGCATCCCTATTATGTACTGCGTGCAACGGGTGGTGTGCTGGTGCTACTGGGTGCGCTGATCATGTTATATAACATTGTGATGACCATTAAGGGCAGCAGCAGTCAACCAGCGACAGCTGCAGCACGGGCATAGGGGGCGCATATGTCATTCCAGGAAAAACTCGAAAAGAATATCTGGGGTTTGATTTTCATGGTTGCCGTTGTGGTATCTATCGGTGGCATCGTGGAGATCGTACCGCTGTTTTACCTTGATAACACCATTGAAAAACTGACCAAGGAGGAAGACAGCATTCGTCCTTATACTGCCCTAGAGCAGGAAGGCCGGGATATTTATGTGCGTGAAGGCTGTTATTTATGCCACTCACAGATGATCCGTCCGTTCCGTGATGAAAAGGAACGTTATGGTCATTATTCATTGGCGGCTGAATCAAAATATGATCATCCGTTCCAGTGGGGCTCCAAGCGCACCGGGCCGGATCTGGCTCGTGTTGGCAAAAAATATTCCAATGAATGGCACAGACAGCATCTGCGGGCACCACGTTCCCTGGTACCTGAATCGGTGATGCCAGACTATGCATTTCTTGAAAAACACATCATTGATGATTCACTGACCGAGAAGAAGTTACGGGCGCTGGCTATGGTTGGCGTACCCTATACCGAAGCGGATTTCGCCGGTGCTGCGGCAGCGGTACGCGGAAAAACGGAGATGGACGCCATCATCGCTTATCTGCAAGTGCTGGGTACGATGGTGAAATTCGAACCCGGGAAAGATTACCGTGAATAGTATCTACGAATTTTTCTCAACCGACTGGGAGGCCATGACGCATGCCGACTGGACAGGCTTGATCATCGTACTCGTGCTCACTGTGCTGATGATTGGCCTCTATGTCTGGGTGTTCAGACCGGCCAACCGCGATCACTTCGAGCAGTACCGCGATTTTGTTAATGATGATTTTACAGATAACAACAGTGAGGATATGAAGAGGGAGGTTGGACATGGCCAAACAAAATAAGCCGCAACATGCCCCGGATACGGGCCACGAGTGGGATGG
>WFUI01000252.1 GCA_015485035.1 Mariprofundus sp. | reverse complement strand
GTCCTATGCCAGGGAGATGGGCAGCAAACTGGAGAAAGTGCTGATCGAAAATTTTCCCGAGGTAACCTATGTTTCGGCCCGGATCGGGCGCGCGGAAATTGGCGGTGATCCGGAACCGGTATCCAATGTGGAGCTGTTTGTGGGCCTCAAGCCCGTTGCTGAGTGGACCAGTGCCGGTGACAGGCCTGCCTTGCAGGCATTGATGCGGGAGAAAATGCAGGTTGTGCCCGGTGTATTGATCGCCTTTACTCAGCCGATTGCCATGCGTGTGGATGAGTTGCTGTCAGGCGTCAAGGCGGCACTGGCAATCAAACTCTTTGGTCCGGACCTCAAGGTGTTGGCTGCCATGGGCAGGAAGATTGAAGCACTGACCAAAAGTGTTGAAGGCACGCGCGATGTGGCCATGGAGCAGATCGAGGGAGAAGCTCAACTGGTGATTCGCCCCGACCGGCTTAAGCTGGATCGTTATGGTATTCCTGTTGATGATATAATGGCTCTGGTGGCGGATGCCATAGGTGGTACGTCGGCCGGACAGGTGATTGCCGGCAATGAACGTTATGATATTTATGTGCGTCTGGCTCACGATTTTCGTCAGGATACCGAATCCATCGGCCAGTTGATTTTACAGGCACCATCCGGTGCCTGGGTGCGCTTAAAGGACGTGGCCTCGATCAGGGTGGAGCAGGGCCCGCCGATGATCCGGCGTGATGATGTGCAGCGGCGCATTGTGATTCAGAGTAATGTCGAGGGGCGGGATATGGGATCGCTGGTGGCGGAGCTGGATCGCCGCATTCACAGCGAGATTGATTTGCCTCCAGGGTATACCGTGGTGTTTGGTGGACAGTTTGAAAACCAGCAACGAGCCCAGGCCCGGTTGATGATTGTGGTACCCATGGCGCTGTTGATGATTTTTCTGTTGCTGTATTTCATGTTTCATTCCGTAGGCCAGGCATTGCTGATTATGCTCAATGTTCCCATGGCACTGATTGGCGGCATTCTGGCTTTATGGCTATCGGGGCAGTATGTGTCCGTACCATCGAGTATCGGGTTTATTGCCCTGTTCGGTGTGGCCGTGCTAAACGGCGTGGTTCTGGTTGATGCAATTAACCGGCACAGGGATGGCTGTCGGGATATACATGAAGCCATATATCATGGCGCCGAATCCCGTTTGCGGCCGGTACTGATGACGGCCATGATTGCCGGGCTGGGTCTGGTGCCGCTGTTGCTGGCGACCGGTATTGGCTCGGAAATTCAGCGTCCGCTGGCTACTGTCGTGGTCGGTGGCCTGGTATCGTCAACCTTGCTGACATTGTTTGTGCTACCGTGCCTCTATGCGCGTTTCAGCCGGGGCCGGTAACATGGGAGGCGGCATGAAGCGCATGAGTGACGGACAATGCATCATCACCCGCTGAGGGCAGCCTTCTGGCTGACGGCTGTTTTTGCCCTGGTGGAAGTGGCTGGCGGCCTGTGGGCCAATTCACTGGCCCTGCTGGCGGATGCAGCCCACATGTTGTCTGATGTTGTGGCGCTGGGGCTGGCCATGCTGGCCCGGCGTATTGCCAGCAGGCCAGCGCATGAGAAAATGACCTATGGCTATGGTCGTGCCAAAGTGCTGGCGGCGCAGCTCAATGCTTTGATGTTATGCTTTCTGAGTGGCTGGATCGTCTGGGAAGCCGCAGGACGCTTCGGCCATCCGCCGGAAGTCGGTGGTATGACAGTGCTGTGGGTTGCCGCAGCGGGTTTGATCGTCAATGTCATCATTATGAGCTGGTTGCATGGCAGCCATGATATCAATACCCGTGCAGCCTACTGGCATGTGCTGGGGGATGCGCTGGGTTCCATCGCGGCACTGGTTGCCGGCATCGTGATTGTTACGACCGGCTGGATGCCGATTGATCCGCTATTATCGGTTGTGGTCGCCGTGATTTTGCTGTGGGGTGGTTGGAAGTTGATTCGGGAAACCACACTGGAGTTGATGGAGGCCGTTCCATCAGATGTGGATACAGCGGTCATTCTGCGTTGTCTGCAAGATGTTGAAGGTGTGCATGATGTACATCATCTTCATCTCTGGCTTTTGCCAGCGGGAGGGCTGGCCTTGTCGGCCCATATTCAGCTGCATGATATGCTCCGTTGGCCGGCATTGTTGCCTGTGTTGCAGCAGGAATTAAGGCGGCAGGGCATCGAACATGCCACACTGCAGCCGGAAGTGCGGTGTCATGATGTTGTGCGGCGCGACAGTGCCGAATCAGGAATGAATACACATGATTGATGACCGGATGTCATCATTGCTGATGTTTGTGCAGCATCACCTC
>WFUI01000251.1 GCA_015485035.1 Mariprofundus sp. | reverse complement strand
TCTCGGTGCCGTTCCAGACCAGATCATATGCTTGTGAACGCATATTCAACGGATCCGTTTCAAATTTATCCAGATCTTCGGCATATGGTGCTGTGAACGGGTGATGCAGTGCTTCAGGACGTTTCTCTTCTTCATTCCAGGCAAACATAGGGAAATCAACCACCCAGACAAAACGGTGGTCACCTTCAGCAATCAAATTCAGGTCATGCCCGAGTTTGATACGCAAATGGCCCAGGGCATCATTAACTACCGTAGTGTCACCGGCACCGAAAAACAGTAGGTCACCATTTTCCGCTTCGGTTGTTTCCAGCATATCTTTTAACACATCTTCCGGCAGAAATTTTACAATCGGCGACTGCAAGCCACCGGGTAAATTATCCTTGTCGTTCACCTTGATCCAGGCCAGCCCTCTGGCTCCGTAGATGGATACAAATTTGGTATAATCATCAATCTGCTTGCGCGACAATGATGATGCACCGCCCGGAACACGCAACACTTTGACCAGTCCGCCTTTCTCAGCCGGATCGCGAAATACCTTGAATTCCACCCGCTTCATCAGTGCTGTGATATTGACCAGCTCCAGCCCGAAACGAACATCGGGGCGATCCAGACCGTATTTATCCAGGGCTTCCGCATAGGTGATACGCGGGAACACTTCCGGCAGGTGGATACCGACACCGGCATCGAACATGGCACGTAATAGCCCCTCGGCCACACTCATCACATCATCCTGACTTACAAAGGATAATTCAATATCCACCTGGGTAAATTCGGGCTGACGGTCGGCGCGCAAATCCTCATCACGGAAACAGCGGGCGATCTGGAAATACCGATCCATGCCCGCCACCATCAGCAACTGTTTAAATATTTGAGGGCTTTGCGGTAATGCATAAAATGAACCGGGGTAGACCCTTGATGGAACCAGATAATCCCTTGCACCTTCGGGTGTGGATTTGTTCAGAATCGGGGTTTCAATTTCAAGAAACTGCTGGCTGTCGAGGTAGTTGCGAACGGCATGCGTAACACGATGACGCAGCTGCATAAATGACTGCATTTTAGGACGGCGCAGGTCGAGGTAACGATATTCAAGCCTGATCTGCTCAGACGTTTCGCAATCATCCTCAATCATAAATGGGGGCGTTTCAGAACGGTTAAGCACGGTAATTTCCGATGCTTTGATTTCAATCTCACCGGTCGGAAGTTTTTCATTGATGGTTTCTTCCGAACGGGCAATCACCTCACCCGCTACCTCGATAACATCCTGCTGCCGCATTGAATGGGCCAGCTTGTGCAAATCAGGCGTATCCGGATGTGCCACAATCTGTACCAGTCCGGAACGATCGCGCACATCCAGAAAGATGACACCACCATGATCGCGATTGGTCTGAACCCAGCCATTCAGACGTACCTGTTGCCCGATGTGCATGGATCTGAAATCTCCACAGTGTGTGCGTGGTAACATCGTTATCCACCTCCGTTATATAGCTGTAAAAAGGCCGCGCACACTAGCGCTACCTGATCATTCAGGCAAAGAATGAAAAAGAAAAATGCAGATGCGTTTGGCCACGAAACACAAAGGAAAACAAATTTAACTGCATTCAGGAGCGATAAGCGGTTTCTCCGGCAATGAATGCTTTTTTCATCGCCCACATACGGAATTTTGCACCGGTTCGGTCAGAGCGGGTCAAATTGGCACGTTTCAGACTGGCACCCCGAAAATCAGCATCCCGAAGATTGGCATAGGACAAATCGGCTTCGTTCAACACCGCACCGCGTAAATCCGCACCTTGCAGATTACAACCTTTGAGATTGGCAAAACGAAGTTTGGCATTTCTCAAATCCTGACCGGACAAATCCATGCCGGACAGGTTCACGCCGGTCAGACTCCAGCCACTTCGAATACGGGACAGCAAACGATTCAGGTCAATGCGCACACCTGTCTGCTCGGTACCCACCATGGAAGTTCCCTCGAGATTGGCATCGCAAAGATTGGCTCCGGAAAGATCAGCCCCGTCGAACACACAATTGCTCAGATCGGCTCCCGAAAAATCAGCGCCTCTCAAATCCTGATTGGAAAAATCCAGACCGGACAGGTTTTCTCCAGCCAGACTTTTTCCCGCCCTGATTGCATCAATTACTTCTGAAACTGTCATGACCCCTCCTGAAAACAGCAGTGATGGTAAAATCCTGCCGGAAAATCGCAAGCAGAAATCCTGGAATGTTCTGAAAAAACTCAGCGTATCCCTGTACTCATGTTCGGATCACTAAAAATCGACCCCGTAAATAGCTGATATCATAAACAATGGAAAAGACGTTTTTCTTTGTGTATTGAACAGGAGCAGGAGGCATTTATTCAGGACAGGCCTCGAACACCTGCAGCCCGTCAGACGTTTTGTTTCGACCGCTGCTCTTTCCTGGCTCGAATACGTGCTTTCTTATCATCCACAGCATGTGCATCCCGGGGCTTGCGTGGCAGGGCGCGATAAATTTCCACCCTGTCACCCTCGCGCAAGACCTGATCACCCTTAACCAGCTTGGCAAAAATACCCAGTTTATTCACAGATAAATCGATTTCGGGGTGTTTGTCGCTCATGCCGCTCATATGTACAGCTTCCTCGGCCGTCGTGCCTGCGGCAACATCCAGCTCTTCAAGGAACTGTTCGTTTGGCAGTGCATAAACCACGCTTATGTGCATGATGATCCCCTTAACGCCAGCGCCCGCTGTTCAAAAGACTGCACCATGGATCTGCAGGCAGTAGCAAAAATCGGACTGGCAACCATATCCAGCATCATACTGCGAAATTCAAACTCGATCGAGAAATGCACAGTGCAACGGTCTGACCCGATGGTTTCAAATGTCCACACGCTTTCCAGAAAACGAAACGGCCCTTCCAGCAGCCGCACTTCAATAAGCTTGTTCGTAATAAAGCGATCGACAGTTTGAAAGCTGTGACGCGACCCGGCCAGATCAGCGACCAGTTCCGCACGGAGCTCACCGGCTTGCCGGTGCAAAATCGTCGCATCTGCCACCCATGGTAAAAAAGTCGGATAGGCTTCGATATCCATCACAATATCAAACATGTCCGAGGCCGGACAAGCTATCTCGCGCGTTTCTTCAAAACTGCGCATTCAGGACTTATACGGGTTTTTACCAGCCGTAAACGAAAAACGGACAGGCACACCGGCCAAATCAAAACTTGTCCGGAACGACTGCTCCAGATAACGCTTATAACTGGTTTTCAGGCCCTTGGGACGATTGCAGAAAATCTTGATGGCAGGCGGACGGGTGGAAACCTGGGAAGCATACTTTAATCGCACAACCGCACCATGATCACTGGGAGGGTGTTGAGCCTGCTGAACATCCGCCAACCAGCGATTGAGTGCCCCGGTTGTTAACTCGAAACGGTTCCGACGAGCCGCCCTGACCGCCTCATCAAGCAAGCGTTTTATACCCTTGCCACTTTTGGCTGTAATACGAAAGACAGGGATATCAGACATACCCCGCATCCTGAAATCAAGGCGTTCTGCATAATATTTCCATTGCTCCTCATCGAGCAAATCCAGTTTATTGACAGCAACAATCAGCGCACAACCCTCATCCAGTGCCAGCTGCATCAGGCGCATATCCTGTTCAACAATGCCTTCGCCACCATCCAGCAGCATCACCGCCACATCAGAACGACGAAATGCCTGTACCGCTTTCACACGCGCAACAAATTCAATGATATCATTGATACGGCCATGCTTACGCTGGCCGGCAGTATCCACCAGACGGATAAATCCGTCTTTGTATGGCATACTGCTATCAATGGCATCGCGGGTAGTACCGGCAATATCACTGACCACCATACGTTGTTTTCTTAACCATGCATTGATAAGCGTGGATTTACCGACATTCGGCCGGCCAATCACAGCAACCGATGCAATAGCCTGCTCTGCATCCCCGAGCGGTTCATCGGTCTGCTCCGGAATCAGGCTTTCCAGGGTTGCAATAAAATCACGTACGCCTTCACCATGGGCTGCGGAAACAGCGATCGGATCACCTAGCCCCAGGCTGAAAAACTCTATCTCGCTACCCGGCTTCTCTGCCTTGTTGGCCACTAGCAGCAATGGAATGTGGTGTTTGCGTAATTTGTCAGCGATGACAGCATCTATCGGTGTAGCTCCGGCCTGTGCATCAACCACAAACAGCACAACATCGGCAATTTCCAGGGCGGCTTCCACCTGTAAATCAATAGCCGGCTGCATGACATCGTGGGTGCCCTCACCAATACCACCTGTATCGACCAGCACCACATTCCGTTCGCCGAGCCGGCACTCGTTTTCCAACCGGTCGACGGTAACACCGGGACGGTCACCGACAATAGCCTTGCGCTTGCCAACGATGCGATTAAACAGGGTCGATTTGCCAACATTGGGGCGACCGACAATAGCAATAACCGGCAATCTTGCGGCGTGATGATGATTTATTGATTCTGACAAGGAGGGTTCCTGAAAAACAGCCACTATGGATTCAGCGCAGCATATAAAGCGTGCCGAGATTGTTGCGCACCAGCACACCGCCGCTGGCGGCAACCGGAGCACGGTCAATTCGACCATCCAGCTTTATACTGGCCAGTACGGTTCCATTCAGATTCAGGCGAAACACACGCGCCTGATCATCGGCAACCCACAAACTGCCCTTCCACAATACAGGCCCGGTTAAAGCGCCATCAGAGACGCGCTTCTTCCACAGCGTTTCTGCGCCGGAAGTCTCCAGTGCCCTGACGGCACCTGTTGCATCCGCGATAAATACAGTATTGCCAATCAACAGCGGCTTTGATTTCAGGGACAGGTTACGGGTACTGAGTGTACTGCCATCCTGCAAAGACAGAAAGGTGAGTTCACCCTGGTAAATAGAAATGACGATCATGTCTTCATGTCGATCGGATTGGGCGGCCGGCACAATAAGCGGTGTTGCCGTTGGTATTTTGATTTCACTCATCACTGCAGCATTGTTGCTAAGCAGCAGTTGCCTTTTCCACAAAAAATTGCCGTTTTCAGCGTTCAACGCAACCACATCACCATTGCTGAAAACAGCATAAATATGATGCTTGTATATGACCGGCGATGGATTCAAATGAATGCCAAGGCCGCCCAGCAGACCGGAGGAGTAACTCCACACTTTTTTCCCGTCCCCGGTGAATCGGTAAATCTGATTATTTGAGGCCTGAATAATAAAACCGTCACCTGCAGCAACGGGTCGACTGATCAGCGCAGCGGACAGCTGCTTCTGCCATACGATACGATGATTGTCGATATCCAGCCCATACAGAATACCTCCCACATCACCGATAACAACCAGCCCGTTTGGCAGCCTCAGCGCACCGGATTCAGAAGCATGTTTCAGCCCAATCCTGTCCATTTCACTGCCATTGGCCCGATAGATACGAACGCGGCTGTCCTGCCCTCCGGCAACCACAACTTCTTCCTGATTGCTCATCATGACAGCCGGCAAACTGAAGCCGGGAGGTGAAGCAGGTTTCCGCTGGTCAACATTATTCCGCCAAAGCACTGATATATGCCCTGTTGGAGAGGCCGGGGCGATAACCGCCTTACTCTCCGTCTGTTCGACCGGGCTATCCGCCCACATCCCCGCAACAGTCGAACAGCCGGACAAAATTAGCAGTCCCGGTAGCAGGGATAAAAAACAGACCCGTAATATCAGTGGACAACGATTCAACATCAGGAAGTTTTCTGGGACATCAACGTTTCAATTTTGGTTTTCAGAGCATTATCCTGTGAGACAGCATCCAGTGCCTTCTGCAAATGTTTTTCTTTTTCCTCTGCATCGGAACTCGCCATGGCCATCAAATAATGACGTAACTGTTGATACTGATCACCAACCATATGCTCCAGCAACGCATTGGCCGCTGTTTTATCACCCTGCCCGATCTTCATCTCAGCCAAATCCAGACGAGCCTGCCAAACCCATTCCTTCATGGCTTTCGGATGATCAATGAGAGCCTGCAAGTGTGCTTCGGCATGAGCCGGATCCAGACGTGCCATCTGCATTTGGGCCAGAGCACTATAGCTGCTCGATGCAAACTGCGTGACCACGCTTTGCATCAGGGCCTGTTGCTTGCCCGCATCCTGCTCGTTCACAGCCTGCTGATACAAAGTGGCCGCTGCTGCACGTTGCGATTGATTGTGCTGCTGCCACAAGCCTCCCGCAATCAGCATAACAATCAGTGCAATCACTGCCACAATAATCTGTTTCTGGTTGTTCTGTGCCCAATGCGTCCACTGGGCGGAACGCATATCACGTTTGAGTTCATCCATTTCACCCTGGGACGGGGCGCTTCCCTCAGGCATTACCGAACCCTTCACAGGTGCTTTGTCATTCATCTTGTTATCCTCAGTTGATTCATATTTATTAATCATCATTGTACAAAATTTGTCGCAGCCTAAACAATCTCACTGTGCTTGCAATTTATGCTGATTTCTTATCATCAAAGCGTCTTTCCAGCACAATGGAAACCACGCTTTTGACCAATGCAGCCATTGGGATCGCTATAATCACACCCATAATACCCCACAGGCTTCCAAACACGAGAATTGCAACAATAATTGCGATCGGATGCAAATTGACAATCTCTGAAAACAGCCAAGGCACAACCACATTGGCATCGACTGCCTGCACAATCGCATAGGCCAGTACACTGTATGCCATCGTATCCGTCCAGCCCCATTGGAAAAACGACAACAGGATCACGGGAAACGTGACCACTGCAGCACCGACAAACGGAATCCATACTGAAATACCGGTCAGCACTCCCAGCAACAATGCGTATTCATGCCCCATCCACCAGTACACCAGCCACATGGCAATACCAACCAGTAACGCTTCCCAGAACTTGCCGCGAATATAGTTACCGATCTGCGTATCCAGTTCATTCCATACGCGATGTAGCAACGCGCGCTCTCTGGGTAAAAACTGTTGTCCCCAGCTGATGATGACTTCCTTATCCTTGAGAAAAAAGAATACCATCACCGGCACCAGTACAGCATAGACAAGCAGTGTGATCATACCCGGTATCGAAGCAATGGAAAATGTCAGCAGCGCTCCGCCCCACTCCTGCAATTTCACTGCCATCGCAGCAATGATTTTCTGAAGATAGCTCGGATTGATCCATTCAGCATGACTGGTCTGCAACTGTTGCAGCGTATCCCGAATTGACTGCACATATTGCGGCGCATGCGAAACCAGACGGCCAACCTGCTCAGTGAGCAGCGGCAGGACGGCCAACAATGTGAATAACAGTAACAACATGGCGCCGCCACCGGTGACGATAATAGCCAGCATGCGGGGAAATTTACAACGTATCAGCAGATCAACAATGCCATCCAGTACATAAGCCAGCGCAATTCCCAGTAATACCGGTGCCAGAATCGGTCCGATTAAAACAAGCAGAATAAAAATAACCAGCAATGACGAAAACAGCATCACCAGTTCGGTATCTGCCAGCCGCTTTTGTAACCATTCGGCTATGATGGACATGATTCCTTAACCGTACTGCTGCTGCAGCGCCGTGAAGCACCAAGCCCGACCAGCACAACAGTTGCCAGTGATGAAAAAAGGTGGAGCAATGCGCTGACACCATGCCATATACCGAACAGTTTGCGCTGCGGATCGTCACTCGCAAGCTGGTCCATGGATCCGATCTGCATTTTGAGATCTGCAATGACTGGGGAAACACCAAACTCATTACCTGCAATAAACAATATAACCAGCAATAATAACGACCACCGGAGCTTGCCCGCAGATATACCTGACTTCTGCATTCTTAACCAGAATACTGAAACTGCTGCAGCCAGAAAAAGGAACCCCATATTAGCCAGGTGAAAAACGCTGCCCGCCAGGGAACCGGCCAGTGAAATACTGCCTGCTTTGGCAAACAGCACAGGCGCAACCACATACCCGGGCACCACCAATAACCCCAGCATCAGGGCCAGACACAAACGTATGGCACCAATACGGATGCAATCAACATTCACCGATACAGCCTCAAACCTGATTCATCTGTCTGGATTCCCTGTATTCAGAGAAAACATCATGGGGTTTGACAAGTCAAACATACTCAACAGACTGAATTTCATATTCGCGTTCTCCACCGGGAGCCAGGACGACAGCAATATCCCCCTCTTCCTTACCGATCAGGGCACGTGCTATCGGTGAAGTTATCGAAATCTTACCAGCTTCTATATCCGCTTCATCCACCCCGACAATCTGGTAAGTGATTTCTGTACCTTCTTCCAGATCGATCAATTCCACCGTCGCGCCGAAAACAATCTTTTCAGCTGTAATCGTAGCCGGATCAATGATATGAGCACGCGCCAGCTTGTCTTCGATATCTTTCACACGCGCTTCGTTCATGCCCTGCTCTTCCTTGGCCGCATGGTATTCAGCATTTTCAGACAAATCGCCATGTGCACGCGCTTCTTCAATTGTAGCTACAATCTTATGCCGCTTCTCACCCTTAAGGTAATTCAGGGTCTCTTTTAATGTTTCGGCCCCCTGTCTGGTCATTGGTACACGTTCCATAGTTATGTCTGATTCCTCATGTCTTTTAGATTATGATATTCCTGAATGCTTTTAACCATGGTCACATCCGAATGTCCGGCAATCGCATGCGCTGCCGCCAGACCACCGGCCATTGTCGTATAATAGGCAATGCCGCGATCCAGTGTTGCCTGGCGAATGGATTTGGAGTCCTTGATGGCTTGCTCACCCTCAGTCGTATTAATAATAAGATCGACTTCATCATTCAGCAAACGATCAACAATATGCGGGCGTACGCCATCAATCACCTTGGCAACACTTTCAGCTTCCAGCCCCGCCCCGACCAGTGCCCTGTGTGTACCGCTGGTTGCCAGCAATTTAAAACCGGCACCGGCCAACACCCGTCCAACCTCGATTGCTTCCGGCTTATCTGCCTCGCGCACTGAAATAAATGCAGTGCCGGATTCCGGCAACAGAACGCCCACGCCCAGCTGAGCTTTGGAAAAAGCGGCTGTAAAGCAGCCTGCAATCCCCATAACTTCGCCGGTTGATTTCATTTCCGGACTCAATAACGGATCAACCCCGCGGAATTTCACAAACGGGAACACGGCTTCTTTCACCGCGCGGAAATCGGTCGGTTGAGGAATATGATCTATGCCCAGCTCATCCAGTGTCTGACCGGCCATAATCCTCGCTGCAATTTTCGCCAGCGGTTTACCTGTCGCTTTGGAAACGAATGGAACGGTGCGACTGGCACGCGGATTCACTTCCAGCACATAGAGCGTTTCTCCCTGCAAGGCAAACTGGATATTCAGCAATCCTTTCACATTCAGTGCCAGTCCCAATGCTTCGGTCTGCCGGCGCACTTCGGCAATCATAGCCTCGGAAATCGAATGCGGGGGCAGACAACAGGCCGAATCACCCGAGTGCACACCGGCCTCTTCGATATGCTCCATAATGCCACCGATAACCACCCGTTTACCATCAGCCAGTGCATCCACATCCAGCTCAATCGCACGATTCAGAAAGCGATCCAGCAGCACCGGATGATCGGGTGATGCCTGTACCGCTTCGGTCATATAGCGCAACAGCCCTTTTTCATTGTGAACGATCTGCATGGCACGGCCACCCAGTACATAGGAAGGGCGTACCACTACCGGATAACCAATCTCTGCCGCCACTGCAACCGCTTCCTCGGTCGAACGTGCGGTACCGTTTTCAGGCTGCAACAGATTCAACTCATGCAATAACTGTTGAAAACGTTCACGATCTTCAGCCAGGTCGATCATATCCGGGCTGGTACCGATAATTGGCACACCGGCAGCTTCCAGTGACTCGGCCAGTTTCAGCGGAGTCTGCCCGCCAAACTGCACAATCACACCGTCCGGCTGTTCCACATCCACAATAGCCATCACATCTTCATAGGTGAGCGGCTCAAAATAAAGACGATCCGAGGTATCATAATCGGTCGAAACTGTTTCCGGATTACAGTTCACCATAATGGTTTCGTAACCATCTTCGGAAAGCGCAAAAGCCGCATGCACGCAGCAGTAATCAAATTCGATGCCCTGGCCGATGCGGTTGGGGCCACCGCCCAGCACCATGATTTTCTTCTTATCGGAAGGTCTGGCTTCACATTCCTGTTCATAAGCAGAATAGAGATAAGGCGTATGCGCTTCAAATTCGGCAGCACAGGTATCCACACGTTTAAAGACCGGACTGACTCCGGCAGCTTGCCGCGTCTGACGAACCGTCAGCTCATTACAGTTCAGCAGTTCTGCCAGCCGTGCATCGGAAAGTCCTTCGCGCTTGGCCTGCTTCCACTCGCCTGCACTGAGTGAACCCACATCACGATCCGACAGTGATCTTTCCAGCTCGATGACTACCGCAATCTCGCGGATAAACCACGGATCAATGCGTGTCACATCAAAGACACGCGCTTCCGTCCAGCCGATACGCAAAGCCTCACCCAGCCACCACAAACGTTCTGCGCCAGGAACAGCCAGCTTCTCCTGCAGAAAACGGTCTGCATCTTCATCATCCGGGATGGATTTATCAAAACCGCAGGAGCCTGTTTCCAGACCGCGCATGGCCTTGCCCAGACTTTCGGTAAAGCTGCGACCAATGGCCATCACTTCACCGACCGATTTCATCTGGGTGGTTAAACGGCAATCCGCACCCGGGAACTTTTCAAAGGCAAACCTCGGTAACTTGGTCACCACATAATCAATGGTCGGTTCGAATGCCGCCGATGTTTCACCGGTAATATCGTTACGAATTTCATCCAGCGTATAACCCACTGCCAGTTTGGCGGCAATTTTGGCAATCGGGAAACCGGTCGCTTTTGAGGCCAGGGCCGAAGATCTCGACACGCGCGGATTCATCTCAATGACAATCAACCGGCCGTCCACAGGATTCACTGCAAACTGCACATTGGAACCACCGGTCTCCACTCCGATTTCGCGCAAAATCGCAATGGAAGCATCGCGCATGCGCTGATATTCCTTGTCGGTCAGTGTCTGGGCAGGTGCGACAGTAATCGAATCACCGGTGTGTACGCCCATCGGATCAAGATTTTCGATCGAGCAGATGATGACACAGTTATCCGCCCGATCACGCATCACTTCCATCTCAAACTCTTTCCAGCCGATAATGGATTCTTCAACCAGAATCTCATCTGTCGGCGAAGCATCCAGTCCCGATGCGGCAATCTGTTCGAATTCGTCCGGGTTATAGGCAATACCGCCGCCGGAACCACCGAGTGTGAACGACGGCCTGATAATAATCGGATAACCGATATCGGCAGCCAGATCGCGCGCCTCATCCATCGAATGGGCAAAACCGCCGCGCGCCATTTCCAGACCAAGATGATCCATGGCTTTTTTGAAGCGTTCGCGATCTTCCGCCTTATCAATAGCATCGGGTTGCGCACCAATCAGGTGAACACCGAATTTTTCCAGTATGCCATATTTATTCAGGGAAAGTGCGCAGTTCAGCGCCGTCTGCCCGCCCATGGTCGGTAAAATTGCATCCGGACGCTCTTTCTCGATGATTTTCGCCACCACTTCCCATGTGACAGGTTCGATATAAGTAGCATCGGCAAATTCTGGATCAGTCATAATCGTAGCCGGATTGGAGTTCACCAGAATCACCCGGAACCCCTCTTCTTTCAGGGCTTTACAGGCCTGAACACCGGAATAATCAAATTCACAGGCCTGACCAATCACAATGGGCCCGGCACCTAAAATCATAATGGATTGAATATCAGTTCGACATGGCATGCGTTTGATTCAACTCCTTGAACGGAAAAGTCCGTATCCGGACACAGAAAACGGGTAAGCTCATGACTCACCCGCCCGGTTCGGCAACACTAGCGCGGCTGCATCGTCTGGAAAAGGTACAAATCACCACAATGCATTAATTCGGACGCTTTGAACTGTACTTATTCAAAATTGCAGTGATAAAAATGAAGGATACTATGAAAATCAGAGTATCCGCATATCCCATGGACAGACAACCACAATCAACCACGTAAGCGCATGGTTCTGTAAAGCCTTTAAGGAAACACTGAATTAATCAGCGCGTCCTTAAGCCGAACGGGGTAATCTTTGTGGAAAGGAAACATACGATTACGGAAACGTTCATCAACCGTGAGAGCGGGGTCAACCCCATCCGGCCTGTTTTGCCCTCGCGATATCATCGGGAAAATCGACATCGAACCCGATTCCCAGTTGTTCTACTGTCAGCCCCTGTTGCTGAACATTCTCCATCGTCTTCCGCAATACCTGATCGGAAGACCAGACAACACCGTCAAAGATGGACAACGGACGACTCATCGCCACAAGGTCATAACCGCCATCCTCAACCGGGCCGAGTACCACATCGGTATATCTCAGCGCATCTACCGCCGCCAGAAGACGCGATTCCGGCATATGTGGCGAATCCGTACCCAGCAATAATACTGCGCTGACAGCATCGGCAAATGCCCGTTCAATCTGTCGACTCATTCGATCACCCAGATCGCCCTCAGCCTGAATCATCACAGGCAAATCGAATCCGG
>WFUI01000250.1 GCA_015485035.1 Mariprofundus sp. | reverse complement strand
GTTCCGGGCAGTGCTCATATCCCAATGATGTATACTCCATTTTCCATAATTCCTTGTTTCATAATGGGTTTATGGGAAATGGAGATCATCGAAACTACCATAATCCTAAAATAACTCGAACTGATCTGGTGATTTTTTCTGCGCCTGCTTCTTTCTGCCATGATAGGAAATAATTTTCTCATACTGTTTATCAGTAAATACCAATATGTTTACCTTGCCACCCTCAGGCAGGATCGACTCGATTCGACGACAGTAGGTATCGATCTGTGCTTGACTCGTGCAAAAGCGCATATAAACAGAAAATTGGGCCATTTCAAAGCCTAAATCCAGCAGCGTATTACGGAATGCAGTAGCTGCCTTGCGTTCTGCCGGGTCAATAACCGGCAAATCGAACATTACAGTCATCCACATTAGCCGATACCCACTTAACATAACTTATTCATTCTTGCATGAAGCCAGTAATGCCAATGGCAATCCAGACAATGGCAAAACAAGATCATCGCGCTCACCAGTAAAAACCTGAGCCAGGGATGTTGCCAGCTTCTGCATGCATACCGTCACAGGAGTAGCGCCTGATGGTCCCTGCATGTCATCATACAGGCTCCTCACCAGCGTACGCTTGGTATCAGGATTGATATCACTCTCCCCACGTTTATCCAGCTGAAAGACATGTAAATCAACTAAGGGTCTGAATGGTTCCATCAGATCATCGGCCAACCGCATCGGGTTACCGGCATTGGTATGATAGATGCCACAGGTGGGGTGCAGGCCTGCGGCGACAATGGCTCTGGCCACCGCAGACCTGTACACAGTATACCCGTAATTAAGCAAGGAATTGAGTCCGTCACTGTTTCGATCCCTGCGGAAGCCATCACCAAACAACAGTGTCCAATAGCGTCTAGCCCCCTGCGCCTCGACATTATCAGGGTCACCAGATCGCACCTTGGCGACCAGCGAAGCTAGTGGCGCCGAGGGGACTCCAACCGCCTCTAGTACAGCGGCCTGTTGTATTAACTTGCACCGTACAATCTCTGCCCAAAGCCGCTTTTTCAATGGCTTCTTGGCTTCGATCTGCGCATCATATCGACGAGCCTGTTGATGATGTCCATCTACTGGCCAGAGAATTGCCACAGGTAAGTGATTATCCGCACAGAGTACGAATGGAATTCCTCGTTCGGCAAGCGCAACAAGGATATTGTTGGTATAGGTCAATCCATGCGCATTGGCAATGACAGCGGCTATATCATCAAGTGGTACCTGACCAAGTTCCTGGCGTTGGTTATCCGTTTCCTTTACCACCAAAAAACCGCGTGAGACGAAGATATGCCTAGCATCATCAGCAATTTCAACTATCCGACCAATCATTTTCCCATCCCGAAACAAATCAGGCTACATGTGAATATCACCGATCTCGCTTACAGTAACCTTGCATGCATTTGCCTTTTTAAGGGTGCTGGCGGTTTTGCTGATATAAGTATAAGGGTCTTCCTTGTTCCTGTTTCTCGCATCGACGTTCGCTTCAAAATGTTCACTGAAAAATACCTGGCCATTTCTGCCAATCTTAACGACGCGAAAGAGTTTTTTTGTGTCATTGACCACCATGCGCACCATGTCATTGATCATTAGCCGCATTACCAATGGGTGTCCTGAGAGTGTTATAAAGGCATCTCTCAATGTTTTTATGGCCTTCTCTTCTCCTAAGTCCCTGACAACCTGGTAAGCCTGATAGGTGCTGATTACGTCACCCTTCCACTTTCCTTTCTCATCTTCCCATATCTCGATACAATAATTACTTCCCCCTACATAACCCTTGTAGGGTTTGACTCTTCCATCTTCGGTTTTTCCATGTCTGTCGGGATCACGAGTGCTATTTATCTCGATAAGTTTTTTCTTCTTTTCCTCTCTTGTCCTCAAGCCAGATTTCTCATCCCGTTTGTGGATAACAACCATGCCATCTTTCCTGATTCCCCATGCCGAATCTTCGTGCATCGCACCCTGGTAACCATGGTCAGGCTTATGACTGACAATGATATTATTGACCGCACGCATGACATGCTCGCGATAGGTCTCCCAAGGCATCGGCATCTTCTCGACCAAACGATCAACGCCTTTTTCTCTTGCCCTGGCGCTGGCATCGGCGAAGCGTTTCAACAAACCCTGATCTGTCACCGCGACAACAGCCGCATCAATGGCGTGGTGACGGTGATCATCCCGGTTCTTTCTATCATCAGACGACAGTATCTGGTTCAGGCCAAATTTGGCACGGAGCTTAGCTGTCAATGTGCCTGGTATGACGCGCACTCTTACCTTGCCGGGCGGGTATAATACTGAAAGATATTCCCTGGCAAGGCGGGACAAGTAGGCGGTGTCGTTCAACGCCCTGGCAAGAAAATCCTGTTCATTTCTCAGCCATTTCTCATAGGCATCTGGTGCAAACCTCCTGGCTTTACGCCAAGGCATTAAATTTGCTCGCTGCAAGATGCTTTCATAGTCATACGCGGGGTGATTCGCAAAGGCTTCATACGGCGTCTTGTTGCCTTTGTCGCGGTTAGCTTTTCTCATTGACACAGTTTTGTTTGTCATGCTGTCATCCAGTGTTCTGGAATATGGCAAAATATGTTCGATTTCAACTTCCGGGCTCAGAAGCTTTTCTATACTGATTTGCTCACCTGTATAAGGACACTTGCGGTTGCAGGCGTCTTTAGGGTTGAGCTCATACCATAATTGCATTTTCTGAGATATTTCACGTCGCTTGGCGCGATCTAATTTTGCAGGGTCAAGCTCTAATGCCTGGCAGGCCTCAGCAAGAAAGGTTTCATTGCGCCTCTGGTTTTCAGCTTGTTGCCGTTGGATTTCGGTTTTTTGCTGTTTGCTAAGTTTGAGATCGCGGGCGACTTCGACAATGATCTCATCAGGTTTTCCATAACGCTTTATCAGTGCGTTGACAACACGCCTGACCTGATTCAGGCCGATATGCACTGTCGGGTTGGCTATTTTTCCATAGCGCTCCTCATCATTCTTAGGGTTGTCTTTTTCAAAGGCTACATGACGCTGTAGTGGTATTCCGTAATAGGGTAGCCTATCCATGAACTCACCGGTTGTTTCACCATGTGTGAGCTGGCTGTGACTGCCAAGTCCTGCCTTTGCGACTGCCGCGTCATACGTTATAACTTCATCCATCAAGCAAGGTAGTATTCTGCTAATAGCCTCCAGGCTCAATCGACCATAGGATTCTTTCAGTCTGATATTGGCTATATTTTCTGCGATTTCATCGGTTATCCCATCAAGATTTTTCAAATACGTTTTTAATTTTTCTTCGCTTGCTTCATTCAGTATCTTGTCAACGATTTCATCCTGCTTGTTCAGGCTAAATTCATGCCATCGCTTACCGAAATATTTCTTTCCCGCCAATGTTGCGCTTGTATCATTTCCCTTGAGTTCCTTCCGCTTGATATCCTCCAGGTTGAAACGGGTTGATCCAGGCAGTCCCAGACACTTTCTGATCTGATCAAATGTGGCTTTGCGTTTCGTCTCGAGTAGATTAACCACCTTATCCCTGTCTTCCTTGCATAGGGGGTCGTTTTCTGTAAGGTCATCATTTAAAACCCTTAAGTTATTGACTTCCTGATAGATTCTGAACTTTTGAACACTAGGCATGGCTAATGGAGCTCGCTGATATTCAGGCATCAGGGTACATTTGCCTACCTTGACCGGTTTCAAGTTTCTTTGGAAAAGCAAGATGTCTTTTAGTTCGTCGTGAGCATCATTGTTGAATAAGACAGGATTGAATTTACGTTGTTTCTGCCAGAGTGCTTCAAATTCATGCTCGATCATCGAACGATCAACATAAAAATCATAAGCGCGTTCCTTTGCTGTCTTTCCCCTTAACCTTGCCCTGACGCTTTCACCTTTTTTATGGCGTTTTGCCAGCCATTCACCCAGCGTCTGGCATTTTTCCTGTTCTAGCTTCTGCTTTAATTCACGGATGGCCGTTTTGAGTGCGCCACTGTCATTGTCGTTCTTGTCTGTCTTGCGGTTACTCTTGAAGCCCCGGCGCTGATTGATATGAAACAGTGCACGCGCGAATTCAGGGCCACTCAGTGCCTCATAGAGGCCCTTGCGCCGTAACTCATAGGGGTCCAGGTTGGTTAATTTTTTGCGCTCTTTCTCGTCTTCAGGGAAGAAGCCTAATCTCACCAGCGCTTCCAGCATTCGCTTTTTACGTTTCAAGAGACGATCACGCCTGCGACGCATCTGTCGCGCCAGTCGCCGTTCGACGGCCAGTGAAGTACCTGTCTTTGGGTGCCTGCCATCCGAGAAAATCCTGACACCTGATCTGATGATTGCTACAGGCTGATTATTATCATTCAACCTGACCATGCACCAACCAATCGAAGTGGTCCCCAAGTCCAGGCCCAGCCTGTATCGCATTTTCGAAGGCATGGTTTCTCCCCCTTGTATTTCCGGTCTTTTATTACTATTATTCAATCACTACTTCATTGGGATATGAGCTCTGTCCGCTAACAAGCTGAAAGATGCACAAAATGCGAGGCCGCTATATGCGGCCTCATTTATTATTCAAGAGATTATTTGATAAGACCTGCTCCATATCCGCATTAATTGTCTTTATTTATCATGTATAACACGAGACAGCCACATTTCAACAAAAGCGATTGTTTTTGTTATATCGATTGAATTGATCTTGGCTTTCCAATGAATCGTTGAATGAAGGAGGTTGGCGACAAACTGCGATTATTGTCGTTACTCACCGGCCCCATTGGTTTGGGACTGAATGCCAATTTGCATGGTAAGGTATCGATGCTCGATCTCGAATCTTTCAAATCGGTGAAGTACTTTTCCTGGTCGTTTCGACCGGCTGTGGTCGTGCGTGATGACGAATCGATCCGTGGTTTCGTGATACCCTCTGACGCGCCGCCGGGTGGCTGGGTCAAGGCGTCACCGCCTGTCATTGAATGGGAGGGCCGGCCCATGTCAAAAGCGGATTTCCATGAGGCGTTTGCCGATCGTCTGACGGCGTCGTAGCCGGAAGGGCTTGCGGTTGGGGTGTCACCCTGCCTGGTGACGGCATCGGGCGGCACTTCTGATTGCGCCTTGTGTTTGTCAGTGATTGGCCTCGTATACCACCCGCCCGTTGACCAGCGTGCAGGTGACCCGGCCGCGGAAGGTCTGGCCGAGGAAGGGCGAGTTCTTGCCCTGGCTGTGCATGGTC
>WFUI01000249.1 GCA_015485035.1 Mariprofundus sp. | reverse complement strand
TGCTATCCTGATCACCCTGCGCAACCACCTGATTCAGCTGATGCCCGATGCCGCCAAATTACCACTGACCGATATGATGCTGCGCCACGCTTCCGTCTCGGCTTGCCTGCACCAAATGTTTGCCGCCCGTCATTTGCCGGATATGCCGGAGGCATATCTGATGGAATCCCGTACTGCATTCGATCAGGCCATGCAGGGTGTTGCGTCACTGACCGATGACCGATGGTTTCGCGCTCTGGCCGAATTGACTGAAGCCTCACTAAGAACCAACGCCTTTATTCGCGAGACCGGCACGCCAATCGGCATCAAAATTGATCCGCAACAACTGAGCTTTGCTGTATCCCCGAAACCATACCGTGAAATTTTTGTACACGGCGTGCATATGGAAGGCATTCATCTGCGTGCCGGCCCTATTGCCCGCGGCGGCCTGAGATATTCTGATCGCCCGGCTGACTTCCGCACTGAAGTGCTGGAACTGATGAGCACGCAGGTCATCAAAAACGGCCAGATTGTACCAACCGGCTCCAAGGGTGGCTTTGTGATACGCGGTGGCAGCGGGCCTGATTTTGTATTACAACAATATCGCAGCTTTATCCGTACCCTGCTTGCACTGACCGACAATTTGCAGCAAGGCAAAGTCGTCCCGCCGAAAGGCATGGTGATTCCGCCGCAGGATGCCAACGACCCTTATTTCGTGGTGGCTGCCGACAAGGGAACAGCGCACTTCTCCGATGACGCCAACGAGGAGTCCAGTGCCGCCGGTTTCTGGCTGGATGATGCTTTTGCCAGCGGCGGCCGTTATGGCTACGATCACAAGGTGGTCGGCATTACCGCACGCGGAGCCTGGGTATGCGCTGCTCATCTGTTTGCCAAACTGGATATCGATGCCTATACCGATCCGATTTCCTGCGTGGGCATCGGAGATATGGGCGGCGATGTGTTCGGTAACGGCATGTTATTGAATCCAAACCTCAGGCTGGTTGCAGCATTCAATCACCGCCATATTTTTCTCGACCCGAAACCCGATGTCGCCAGGGCATTTGCAGAACGACAACGATTATTTACTGCAGCCCGGGGATGGGATGAATATGATCTGAGCCACATCAGCAAAGGCGGCGGCATTTTCGAACGCAGTTCCAAGCGGATCGCATTGGCCCCTTCTGTGCGCAAGACCCTCGGAATTCGTGACAAGGCACTTCCCGGTGAGGCATTGATTCGGGCAATCCTGGCCGCTCCCGTGGACCTGCTCTACAACGGTGGCATTGGCACTTATGTCAAGGCAACATCTGAAACGCATGCCGATGTACGCGATCCGGCCAATAATGCCGTGCGTATTGATGCCAGCACCCTGCAATGCCGTGTGGTCTGCGAAGGCGGTAACCTCGGTTTCACCCAACTGGCGCGCATTGAATATGCTGCAGCCGGTGGGCTGATCAATACCGACGCTATGGATAATTCCGCCGGTGTGGATATGTCCGACCATGAAGTAAATCTGAAGGTTTTGTGCACCGTGCCTGCCATCAACCTGACCGGAAATCGGCGCAATCGACAACTCGAGCAACTCACCGATGCCGTTACCGAGCAGTGCCTCACCGATAACCTGTTACAATCCCGGGCACTGACATTAGCGACTATTGATGCGGAAGTGCACCCCCCTCGCCTCTATCGACTGCGCGACGGGCTGGCTAATCAGGGGTGGCTGGATAGCGCTGTCGCGCCGGACATCGATAATAACGCACTCCTGCACTTGCGCCCCCAGCTTTCGATTCTGCTCGGACAGGAAAAAAACCGCATCCATGCCAAATTATCCGAAGAAGCCTTTTACCGCACCAGCACATTCAGCCAGTCGATGTTACAAAGCTATTTCCCTGCTGCATTACACCGGCGTTTTGGCAAGCATTATGCCGAACACCCCCTGGCCAGCGAGATTATCCACACGCAGGTGGTCAACCATGTCGTCAATCATCTGGGCCTGTGTGCTGTCCATCATCTGGAGACTCTGCTGAACGCATCGACCAGCCATATTGTCGAAGCATTGCTGATTGCCGAGACATTGCTGGATGTTGCGCCTTTAAGGGAAGCTCTCTGGCAGGATGTCGCCGATGTAGCGCTGGCTACGCAGCTGTTGCATCAACTGCAGGAACATCAAATGCTGTTTGCCGAAAACCTGCTACGCCTGTGTCCTGTTGAAAAACTGGACATGGCATGGATATCGCGACACAGGCGGGGCCTGATAAAATTCCGGCAACATGCTGCATATTCGCCGGATCAGGCGCTGGTCGCATCAGGCCTGTCTGATGAACATATCCGCCATATGACCCTGATGCCACAGTTAGCTCAATCGGCCTGTGCAGTGCACCTGGCGTCATCGATGAAGATGAATCTGGATCGCTGCCTGAATGCCAGTCGCGTGTGTTTGAAAGAACTGCCCATTGATGAGATGGAAAAACCATTGCGTTCGCCTGAGTGGGCCGACGATGATGCCCACATGCTCAGGCGGGAATGGCTGCATCGACTGACGATGTTGCAGAATCGGGCCATTGCAAACTTGCTGCAGAGTTCCGGCCAACAATTTGAGCATATTGCCGAACAATTATGGAAACAGCATCCCTTCTGGCCGGCCATAGAAACATATCGCCAACAAATGGATGATGCATCGGCAAGTCAGGAATCCCGTCGCTTACGCCTGCTGCTGGCAATGACCCGTCTCGAATCGATTGTGGACAACAGCCAGACGACACTCCTGACACACTGATTCAGCCAGAGACTTTTCACTGGACAATAAGCTTGATTCTGTGGGTGGACAATCAGAAGAACAGATGAAGCCCCTATATACCCTCGGCATAGCTGACCCTGTCACTGTCGGCAAACACCGGGGTGGACAGATATTTTTCGCCACCATCGGGAAAAATGGCCACAATTTCACCACCCTTGCCGGAAGCCGCCAGAGTCTCTGCCACTTTCAATGCTGCCGCCATTGCGCACCCGCAGGACTGCCCGGAAAGAATACCCTCTTCTGAAGCCAGTCTCTGGGTGAACCGGTACGCTTCATCGGTGTCGATTCCAATCTTTTCATCGTAGACAGAAGGATCATAGATACCCGGCACAATGCTCGATTCAATATGTTTCAGTCCTTCAATACCATGAAACGGCGAATCCGGTTCAGCAGCAATGATACGAATAGCCGGATTCATTTTTTTCAGGAACCGGATTCGCCGTTTCATGGTATTGAAGGTCTGAAACATATTGAATCGAGCATTGTACCGGGTATTTATGATCCTTCTGTCTACGATGAAAAGATTGGAATCGACACCGATGAAGCGTATCGATTCAC
>WFUI01000248.1 GCA_015485035.1 Mariprofundus sp. | reverse complement strand
AGGCCGCACTCGATGCCGAACGTTGGCTGAGTGCACAGGCATAGAATATGAATGCCCGTCGGCCATTGGCTGTTCTGCTGGATCGCGACGGAGTCATTAATTTTGATTCACCGGATTATATTCTCACCCCTGACCAGTGGACCCCTGTTCCAGGTTCACTGGAAGCTATTGCACGGTTGACCAGGGCGGGGCTGACCATAGCCATTATCAGCAATCAATCGGCGCTGGCACGTAAAATGATGGATCAGGATACATTCAACACCATACATGCCAAAATGATGCTGGCCATTGAGCAGGCTGGCGGCTTCATTTCTCATGTCGCTTATTGTCCGCATGGACCGGATGATCATTGTTTTTGTCGCAAGCCCAAACCGGGCATGGTGCTGGAAACCTTACAGGCACTGGGTATGCAGAATCAGCCGGAAGCCGCGTTGTTTGTGGGGGATTCGATCCGTGATGTGCAGGCAGCGCATGGTGCAGGAGTGCCGGCCATGCTGGTGCGGAGCGGTTATGGTGATGCTGCCGCGATTCTGGAGGCATCACGCCGGCTGCAGCCGGACATTCGAGTATATGCAGATCTTGCCGAAGCCGCAGACATGATTCTCCAGGGAGAGGGTTGATGCTGGTTATTCGTTCGGCGGCATTCAATGTTTGTTTTATGTTACTGACGCTGTTGTTTTCACTGTTAATCATCCTGTTTAGGCCATTCGGTTTTTCCGCTTCATGGGTATGGGCGAAGGTTTGGTCAAAGGCCACGTTTTTTCTTCTCAGGATTTTGTGCGGTATCCGCATCGTTATTGAGGGCAGGGAACATTTCCCTGATCACGCCTGCGTGGTGGTCGCCAAACACCAGTCAGCGGCTGAAACGATAGCCATGCCGATTCTTGTGCCGCCTTACACCTGGGTGCTCAAACGCGAATTGTTCTATATCCCATTTTTCGGCTGGGCCCTGGCGCTGATGGGTGCAATCGGTATTCGTCGCGGCTCTCCCCGTAAAGCTATCAAGCAGGTTATCAAGCGTGGTTCGGACATGCTGGGAAAAAACCGCTGGGTGGTGATATTTCCGGAGGGAACACGCGCAGCAGTTGGTGCAACCGGGAACTATCAGCCGGGCGGGGTGATTCTGGCCCAGAAAGCCGGGGCAGGCATTCTGCCGATGGCGCACAACGCAGGTGCGTTGTGGCCGAAACGTGGTTTTATCAAAAAACCGGGCACGATCACTTTCCGTTTCTTACCCTATATTCCTGCTGAAGAAGTATCGTCGACCAGACGTGTTGAACTGATGGTACGGCTGGAAAAAGATATTGAGGCGGCTACCCGCGAACTGGGCGGCTAAGGCTCATTTCGGGGAACCGGTTTTTCATCTGCTTCAATACCTGATTCTGAAGCAGCATCGACACTGTCTTCAGAAGCCGCTTTTTCATTCTTTTCGACCGTTGATGCCTGTGCTGCAGCTTCCTGTTCACCTGTGATCAATGTCGTATCATCCGGCCAGTCTGAGAAAGGGAATGGACGGTGTTCCGTATTGAAGGTCAAATAACGATAAATCTGATACACAAAAGTGGAAAGCTGATTACCGAAACTGAGCAGAGGCCGGTTCTTATCGGCTGTAAACAGCACCCACATAAATTGTAATACCACAACGACGATAAGTACGAACCGGGTCACGGTATAAATTACACCGAACAACAGCATGAATAATAACCGCATCCATACATTCATATCGGTGATATGTGCTTTCAAATCATTACTCATTTCATGCTCCTCAGCTTAATAACGGGGCGATCACCAGCGATACAATGGCCATCACATTGATCAGGATATTCATGGCAGGGCCGGATGTGTCCTTGAACGGGTCGCCGACAGTATCACCGACAACCACTGCCTTATGTACATCTGATCCTTTGCCGCCCAGGTTGCCTTTTTCGACATGTTTTTTTGCATTGTCCCAGGCACCACCTGCATTGGCCATCATCAGCGCCATTAATACACAACACACCAAAGCGCCGGCCAGCATGCCGCCAAGCGCCTGAGCACCAAGACCAAACCCGATGACAACCGGCGCAGAAACAGCCAGAACACCCGGCAGTACCATCTTTTTCAGTGCTGCTGTAGTCGCAATCTCAATGCATTTGGCATGATCCGGATCGGCTTTGCCTTCCATCAGGCCCGGAATTTCGTGGAACTGCCGGCGAATTTCCTTGATCATTTCAAAGGCTGCATCGCCTACGGCTGTCATGGTCAGGGCTGCAACCAGAAACGGAAAAATCCCGCCGATAAACAGGCCGATCAGCACCAGCGGTTCATTCAGGTTCAGCGCAAATCCGGCATGGTGAAGAGATACCGTTTGCACAAATGCAGCAATGATTGCCAGGGCAGCCAGTGCAGCGGCGCCAATCGCAAATCCTTTGCCGATAGCAGCGGTAGTATTCCCCAGTTCATCCAGTGAATCAGTGATTTTACGTGTTTCCTCACCCATGCCGGACATTTCGGCAATACCGCCCGCATTGTCCGCAACCGGACCATAGGCATCAATTGCCATGGTAATGCCGACTGTCGCCAGCATACCGACAGCAGCAATGCCAACACCGTAGATGCCGGCCATAGAGGTGGAGACATAAATGATGGTGGCAATGGTCAAAATAGGTACGACAACTGATTCCATGCCGATAGCAAGGCCGGCGATCATCACCGTTGCCGGGCCGGTTTCACCCGCATTGGCAATATCGCGCACCGGCTTTCCGCCCGTATAATATTCGGTCACAACACCGATAATAATGCCGCCGATCGCACCTGAGATAATGGCACCCCATACAGATGAAGCGACGCCGAGCATGGTGACGACAAAGAATGCGGTGATAATAAACAGTACAGATGCACCGATGGTTCCGATGCGCAAGGCCAGTGCCGGCTCTTTGTCGGCAAAGATGTTGACCAGTGCAATGCCTGCGATCGAGCAGATCAGGCCCAGTGATGCCAGTGCCAGTGGCAGGAACATCAGCGATTGCTGCTGGCCAAGCGGAGCCAGTATATCGACAGCCAGGGTCGAAGCCATGGCAATGGTGGCAATGATGGCACCACAGTAGGATTCGAAAATATCGGAACCCATACCGGCCACATCACCGACATTATCGCCGACATTATCGGCAATTACACCGGGATTACGCGGGTCATCTTCCGGAATGCCCGCTTCGATCTTGCCAACCAGATCTGCCCCGACATCTGCACTCTTGGTGAAAATACCTCCGCCGACTCGGGAGAACAGGGCTACCGATGATGCCCCCATACCAAAGCCGTGAATAGCATGTGCTGTCTCAGGATCGCCGCCGAAAAAGAGGTATAAGGTGCCAAGCCCCAGCAAGCCTAGTGAGGCAACAGTAAGCCCCATGATTGAGCCGCCATAGAAAGAAATTCTCAGAGCCGTTGCAGCGCCTTCATTCTGGGCTGCTGTGGCTGTACGTACATTTGCCTTGGTGGCAGCAAACATACCGAAGTAACCGGCCATGGCTGAACAGACTGCACCAAGCAGAAATGCAATGGTTGTATTGGTGCCCAGCGTGAGGGCCAGAGCGACAGCGACAATGCCAACAAAAGCAGCCAGAATGGTATATTCACGTTTCATGAACACCATCGCGCCGAGATGAATGGCTTCACCAATCTCAAGCACTTTACCATGACCTGCCGGATATTTCTTCACGGTCTGATACAAATAGAATGCGATGATCAGCCCTGCTACGCCGAAAACAGCCGGAATCATTTGTTCATTCATGCCTTTACTCCCTGTTCTGCCATAAAAAAAAGCGGCTGGTTACCCAACCGCCTTTATGAATTAAAGATATGTTGTGGTCAACACCCGTATTTACAATTCACCATTGTAGCGGGCAATAGAATCGGTGATTTCCTTGCGTGCTGCATCCGCTTTACCCCAGCCTGTTACCTTGACCCACTTGTTCTTTTCCAGATCCTTGTAGTGTTCAAAGAAGTGGGCAATCTGATCAAGCAGGAAGCTGGATACATCCTCCAGGCATTTCACATCATCAAATGATGGTTTCAGTTTGGATACGGGTACCGCCAGCACTTTGGCATCCTGACCCGCCTCATCTTCCATATGCAGCACGGCAATCGGACGACAGCGAACCACACAGCCGGTAATCAGCGAAAATTTGGAAATGACCATGACATCTACCGGATCGCCATCATCCGACAGTGTATTGGGCATAAAGCCGTAGTTGCACGGATAGTGCATAGCCGTATGCATGAAACGGTCGACAAAGAATGCCCCTGACTCCTTGTCCAGCTCATACTTCACAGGATCGGCATGCTGCGGCACTTCGATCACCACATTGATATCGTCAGGCGGATTCTCACCGGCAGGAATTTTTGTAATATCCATTCTTGATCTCCCCTATATGTTTATGTGCTGACTATACGTTGAATCTGAAGTGAAGCACATCCCCATCCTTAACGATGTACTCCTTCCCTTCAAGTCGCATTTTTCCGGCTTCTTTGGCTTTTGCTTCGCCACCCAGGGACACGAAGTCTTCATAGGCAATGGTTTCGGCGCGAATAAACCCTTTTTCGAAATCGTTGTGAATCACCGCTGCCGCTTTCGGTGCTGTGTCACCACGATGAATGGTCCAGGCGCGCACCTCCTTGACACCGGCTGTGAAATAGGAAATCAGATCCAGCAGGGTATAAGCTTCCCGGATGACAGTATTCAGGCCCGGCTCGGTCAAGCCCAGATCGGCCAGAAATTCAGCCTGAGATTCTTTGTCCATTTCCGCCAGTTCCGATTCAATCTGGGCAGAAACCACAGCTACGCGGGCTCCTTCTTCAGCAGCAAAACTGCGAACCTGATCAACATAGGCATTGCCATCAGGCAGAGAGCCGTCATCCACATTGGTGACATACAGTACCGGTTTGATGGTCAGCAGGCATAATTCCCTGATTGCATCCTGTTCATCTTCGGAAAGGTGTTGCCGTCGTACGGTGATGCCATCTTCCAGCCCGGACAATACTTTCTGCTGAATCTCCAGCAGGGCTTTGGCATCCTTGTTGCCGGTCTTGCACTGTTTTTCAGTGCGAACGACCGATTTCTGGAGCGTTTCCATATCTTTGAGCATGAGTTCGGTATCAATGACCTCAATATCAGACAGCGGATCAATCTTGCCGGAAACATGGGTGACATTTTCATCTTCAAAACAACGCACCACATGTGCTATGGCCGAGCATTCACGGATGTTGGCCAGGAATTTGTTGCCGAGACCTTCACCGCTTGCAGCACCTGCAACCAGGCCGGCGATATCTACAAACTCGACAATAGCATGCTGCATGGCCTGTGGTTTGACGATTTCCGCCAAGGCATCCATGCGTGCATCCGGTACCTGCACAATACCGACATTCGGATCAATCGTGCAGAACGGATAATTGGCCGCTTCCGCGCCACCACCATTAAGGGCGTTAAACAACGTTGATTTACCCACATTGGGCAAGCCTACAATACCGATACTCAGTGCCATGTGTTACCTCTGTTTCACATCACCGGAACATGAAGGTCGAAATTCAGTGTCATATCCCGGCGATAAAAATCTATGAATTTAATGCCAAATGTATGCGATTGGCGGCTGTGTCGGTCTGGCCGGACAGCAGCGTGTTTATTTCTCCGATCAGTGCGGTGAAGATTCGGGCTTCATCAGCCCGGTCTCCTTCATCGGCACGACCCAGTACCCAGGCTGTAATATCACCATGAGGTGGTCGGCCAATACCGATTTTTACGCGGATATAATCGGTTGTGGGCAGGTGCGCATGGATAGAACGCAGGCCATTATGACCCCCATGGCCGCCACCGGTTTTGATGCGTAATTTCCCGGCAGGAAGGTCAAGATCATCATAAACCACGATAATATCCTGCTCGGCCACCTGATAATATCGCGCCAGTGCACCGACAGCTTCACCGCTGTGGTTCATGAATGTTTGCGGCTTGACCAACAGGATACGACCGTTGGCTGATTCCCAGCTTGCTGTTTCAGCATGAAAACGAGGGGCTGCGGCAAAGCGCAGCCCCTCTGATTTTGCCAGCAGATCGAGAAAACGAAAACCAATGTTGTGGCGCGTTTCCTTATACTTGTTGCCGGGGTTGCCCAGACCGACAAGCAGTTTCATGATTATTTGCAGGTCTGGCCGGTTTTACTCGGCTGCGTCAGCTGCATCAGCATTTTCCGCTGCACTTTCATCAGTATCTTCATCTGCATCTTCATCAGCGCCGGTTTTCGGTGCCGACAGGTTTAGCACAGTGAAGTTGACATCGTGCTGTACTTCAGAACCTTCGGGCAGGGGAATATCATCAATATGAATGGTATCACCCATTTCCATGTCAGCACAATCCACTTCGATTTGATCAGGAATCGAGTCGGCACGGCAGGTGATTTCCAGAGAGTGACGGATGAGGTCGATCTGACCACCCTTCACAACGCCCGGTGCTTTCTCATAGTTAATGGCAATAACGGGAACATCCATGGTGATGGTGTCCTTGCCGGCCACACGGAAAAAATCCAAATGGGTGGCGGTATCCATAACCGGATCCCACTGAGTGTCTTTTAGCAGCACATTGTTTTTGCCACGGGAGCCTTTGACCTTTACTTCCAGCATGGATGTATGGAATTGTTCTTCATTGAGCAGCTTGGACACAGTATTGTAATCCATGGTAATAGCCAGATCCGGCTTGCCGCCACCATAGATGATTCCCGGTATTTTGCCGGTACGGCGCAAGCGGCGGGTAGCGCTGCGTCCTGTTTCTTCACGAAGTTCTGCTTCGATAATGTAATCAGTCATTTGTATTCTCCTTAAGAAATGCACCGTCGGGTTGTCCCGTCACGGCGTGCGCCTTGTTTATAAGACTTCTGACGCGGGCGCGCACTCTAGGCAGACCATGAAAAAAGTCCAACACAGGCTAGACTCCGCCATATGATCAAGACATTTGCATTATTCACTGCCACGGCTGTTGCAGAAATCGTGGGCTGCTATCTCCCTTATCTGTGGCTGAAAAAAGACGGCTCGATCTGGCTGCTGGTACCGGCGGCGATCAGCCTGGCGCTTTTTGCCTGGCTGTTAACCCTGCACCCCACAGCGGCAGGTCGCGTTTATGCTGCCTATGGCGGTGTTTACGTCTTCGTTGCTATTCTGTGGCTATGGGGCGTCGATGCCATTCGCCCGACCATGTGGGATATGGTCGGGTCGGCCGTCGCCTTGCTCGGCATGGCCATTATTATGTTCGGTGCCCGTCAAACATAGAAATACCACAATCCCTGTTCTTCATCCCAATGGCGCGCACCAGTTTTTGATGAAAAGAGCGACGGTTGGCGCGTTTAGTCCGGTGATAAAGTTACTCGTACAAACTGGAGATGGAGCGGGCACCGTATATGCGTGTAATCGCTTCGCCCATCAGCGGGGCTATCGATATGATGCGCAATTTACCGGATTTCGTCACCTTTCCCGGTTGGGAGATGCTATCCGTGATGACCAGTTCATTCAGGCTGGATTGTTTCAAACGTTTTGCTGCCGGACCGGACAATACGCCATGAGAGGCATAGGCGCTGACTTTGGTAGCACCGTGTTCCAGCAAGGCTTCGGCAGCACCGCAAAGCGTGCCGGCAGTATCGACCATATCATCAATCAGGATACAGTGTTTGCCACTGACATCACCAATGATATTCATGACCTTGGCGACATTCGGGGCGGGTCGGCGTTTATCAACGATAGCCATATCCACATGTAGACGATTGGCCAGTGCGCGTGCACGCACAACACCGCCGACATCCGGGGAGACAATCATGATATC
>WFUI01000247.1 GCA_015485035.1 Mariprofundus sp. | reverse complement strand
GACCTGTACTTCATCGGATGCATCACGCGGCTCAATCACCAGCGCCCCATAAACACCGGTTTGCTCAGCCAGCGTATGGGCGTGATACCAGTAAGTGCCGTGCTGCACCACGGTAAAGCGGTGCACAAAGGTTTCACCTGGCGCAATGCCGGGAAAACTGATGCCGGGCACACCATCCATGCCGCTATCCAGAATAATGCCGTGCCAGTGGATAGTACACATTTCCTCCAGCCGGTTGGTAACGCGGATAGTCACGTCATCACCTTCTTTCAGCTTCAATACAGGACCGGGCAACAAGCCGTTGATGGCGGTTGCCGTACTTGCCTGACCAGTGAAGTTGACCGGCAACGGGGCGATTTCAATATCAAAACTACTGCCACTCAAGGTGCTGTCACGCATCGGACTACCTTCAGCTGAGCCATCATAGGCCCATGCAAAAGGAGCGAATGTCGCCAGTGGCAACAGTGCGCTGGCAGTGGCAAGGCCCTTGACAAACTCTCGTCTGTCCATACATGGTTGATCTGGTTTATTCATCGCTATCTCCTATCCAGCCGGGACCGCAAAGACGAGTACAAAGAGTAATGCCAGACCCACCAGAACAAATCTCAAACGTTCACGAAAACTGTGGCAGACCGTAAATCCGACACAGCATTGCAACAAGTAGTATAACGCGAAGGCCCGCGATGCCAGAGCGACAATTGCAAATGTCGAGCCTGACCAAGCCAGCGCCATGGCTGTGGCACCGACCAGCAAATAACCCCAGCGTTGATTAACGCGATTGTGCGTGGCCTCTTCCATATTTGCCGCAGCTGCCACTGTATCTGCCACTGCGGCGGAAAACTGCGACAAGGCGGCTGCGACAATCAACGGTGCCGACAACAATACCGTTACCTCTGCGGCCAGAAGAATCAGGCTGTTGGCTTCATATTCACCGTTTAATACTGGCACGATCGGCAGCGCCAGCGCTACAAAAGCAATATAAACTGTCAGCGAAATATATTGCGACCAGCGTGAGGCGCGAATTCTTGTCCAGGTATCAAAACTGAGGCCAAGGTAACGGGTGGTTTCAAAACCCTGCACTACAATCAGCGTACCCGCCACGATGGTTACCATTTCCCAGCCTGTACGTTGTGGCATCACCGGCATGGCCAAACGCCCCGATTCCAGAAAGCTGTTGATATCATACACGGCGAAACCGACCAGCAGCAAGGCCAGAATGAAGATTGTCACATACAGTGCCCAGCTTTCCATTTTCTCCAGCGGTTTTAAACCACCCATCATCCCGATCGCGGTAATCATTCCGATAACCAGCGTGGTCAGCAGGCTTTTGTTGAATTCTGTATCCATATCGAAAGCACCCAGCACAAAGGCACTGAGAATATGAATATACAGGCATACCGACACGACATATGCAGCCACAAGAGCAATGCCCGACAAGCGCTCCAGCATCAGCGTGGTCTGCTTGCGCCCCTCGGCTAGCACCGGTTCCGCACATAGAATATTGTGCCGCACTACGGCACCTGCATGGAAGGCGACAAATGCCACCACCAACATTGCCAGCAATGAATACGGTCCGACGCTGCTGGCCAGAATGGGAATAATGACCAGAAACCCGCTGCCGAAAATGGAAGCCAGCGGCGTAGTCATCGCCGGAATAAGCTTCCGAACCGGTATGGATTCCGGTTTGCCGGAACATTTATGCACGATATAATTTTTCATCGACTCTTTTTCTCCAAAGGCAGAATTCGGGCAAACACCGGATCACCTGAACTCATATGCAGCAATGCCATGGAAACATGACCTGCCAGATACAGCAACAGCAATACAGCTATACCAGCATGGATTTCCATCCAGAAATCCGCCAGCTCTGAAACCTTGCTGCCGGGGCCGGCCCACATGTTCCATACTATGGAGCCGGTAAATGCCATCGCAGCCATTGTTAGCAAGCCAAGCATTTCAAAAATAAGGGACAATGCGTTTCCCGGCTCGGGCAATGGACTTCTTCCCATCAGCATCAGGGGAAGTCGCTTTGCAATCGATACAGCTTCAGACCAATGCACAGCAGAAAACAGTACAGCAAACTGTCGCTTGCGGGGCTTGCCTCTTGCCATGATAGCCCACAGTAGATTTGCCAGCACAATCAATGCTACCAGTGCACCACCTGTTCGATGCGCAGCCATCAGCAACTCCCCGAACGCATCATTCTTATGGGCAGGCCGGTATCCATCAGCCCTTACTGTTTCAGCATGGGCCACAACTACGGCAACAAAGCCTGCGTCTTCATGCTCGGGATGAGTCATCATGGCTGCACAAACCAGTTGAAAAACTACTCCCAGCACCAGAGCTGCATGTAACCACCGGGTTACAGGGTGGTAGCCCGGAATAAGGGGCGTCTTGGGGTGGAGATGTACGGTCATGATTCGTTCCTCGCAAATATTTTGGATGTAGTCATCATTTTTGAGTTTCTAAAAAATACGTGTTTTATATTTCTTTGCTATCAAGAAAGTTTTCCATCGAGGTTTGGTGTGTTATCCCTCTCGATAAAGGATTCATGCCATGATCAGAGTTATATGGCCGGTATCGAGTTCAATTTATACATTGACAGGTTCTTTTTACTGCAAAAGCAGCAGACATGCCTGCGCTCCATTATCGAGTAGCATGGTTCGCCACCTCAACCACCATGCAGGCAGGAATATAATGAATGATCCGTCAACTATTCATGGGACCTCCCTTTGGCTCCGTTGGGCAGCAATGGCATCCATGATGTTGTCATAGGCCTCATCGAATAGCCTGATGCCATCGACCAGCAGTTTATCGGTCACATCATCCAGCGATATGCCAAATGTATTGAGCCGATTCATGACCATCGTCGCGCCGGGAATATCCTCTTCCAGGCTGGCGCGGATGCGACCATGTTCTCTGAATGCAGTCAGGGTTGCGGGTGGAGCGGTATTCACTGTCTCCGGGCCGATCAGTTCCTCAATATAAAGGGTGTCGGAATAGGTTGGGTTTTTGGTGCCGGTGCTGGCCCAGAGTAGCCGCTGGCTGCGTGCACCGCATTCGCGCAGAGCCTCCCAGCGCGGCGTGGAAAAGACGGTTTTGTAATGCTGGTAGGCAAGCTTGGCATTGGCGATTGCCACCTTTCCATGTACGCTGTTTAATGCATCTCGCTCACCATCGCCAGTCACTTCTTTCAGACGCGTATCGAGCATAGCATCGACAGCAGTATCAATACGGCTGATAAAAAAACTGGCGACACTCGCTACCCGTGCCGGTGAACCGCCATTGAGCAACCGCTGTTCAAGCCCGGACATAAATGCCTCGGCAACACGTTGATACATGGTCTGCGAAAAAAGCAGCGTGGCATTCACATTCACGCCTTCGGCAATCAGCCTGCGGATAGCCGGAATACCTGCATCGGTTGCCGGCACCTTGATCATCAGGTTCTGCCGACCAACCTCGTGCCACAGCCGCATAGCTTCTGCCACTGTGCCTGCGCAATCATGTGCCAGCTTTGGTGATACTTCCAACGACACATAACCATCCCGCCATTCGGAAGAGTCGTACACAGGATACAGCACATCGGCGGCAGCACGGATATCCGCGATAGCAAGATGTTCAAATGCCTCGACCGGAGATATGCGACCTAACTGCTGGAGAACGCTGGCATATTCTTTATCTGAACGAATAGCTTTTTCGAAAATCGCCGGGTTGGAGGTCACGCCGCATATGCCGTCGCGCTTCATCAGTTGATGCAATGCGCCGCTGTGAATCAAATGGCGGTCGATATAGTCCAGCCAGATGGACTGGCCTGCTGCTGCTATATTACTGAGATTATTCATGGCTTTTCCTCAAAATGTCCAGCTGACTTATCATCATGCATGCCGTCTGTTCTGCTGCTGCCGGATTGCCGAACAGACAATGGATAAATGGAATAACAGATGCTCAACGCACATAGGCTTCCGCGGCATAACGGCGCATCATGCGATGGCTGTTGAAGTAGGAAGCATTCTTGCTGATCGCACCTTTCATGACAGCAATCCAGCCGCCCCGATCACCGTAATAAAGCGGAAAGACCACCTTTTCCAGCTTGTCATAGAGCGAAGCAGCATCGGCGCCATTAGCGACTTCCGCACTGTCACCGATAGCCCAGCCCGTACCTCCTTCTATACAGCCCTCAATCCACCAGCCGTCGAGCACAGACAGGTTCGGCACGCCATTAAAAGCGGCTTTCATACCACTGGTGCCTGAAGCCTCCATCGGCTTGAGGGGCGTGTTCAGCCATACATCCACGCCCGAAACCATGGACAGTGCAATATCCATGTCATAATTCGGGATGTAGGCCATGGGGATAATGTCCAATAGCTCGCGCATATGATGATGCAGTTGCTCAATCAGCTGGTGGCCAGCTTCATCTTTGGGGTGAGCCTTGCCCGCAAGCACGATCTGGAACGGATGTTTTTCAGCGATGGATTTTAAGCGCTCGATATCGGTGAATAGTAAATCTGCACGTTTATAGGCAGTCATGCGCCGGGCAAAACCAAGGATGGGAAGTTCCGCTTTAAGTGCAACACCGGTGAGATTGCGAACCTTATCGATCAAACCCTGCTTGGCCTGAGCATGAGCCTGCCATATCTCTGCATCGGGAATACAGCATTCCGCCCGTACCAATATTTCCGACTCATGGCACCAACCGGGAAAGTGCGTATTAAAAAGCTCACGAAATGGCGGCGATGCCCAGGTAAAAGGGTGAACGCCGTTGGTGACAGCACGTACATGGTAGCCGGGAAATAACTTTCTGGACACTTCCGCATGCCGCTTGGCGACACCATTGACATATTCACTGAGATTCATGGCCAGCCGGGTCATGTTGAGATTATCTTCACCGGCCAATTGTTTCAGCGTCGCCGGATCAATGATTTCGGCCAAAATACGCCCCACCAAATCATAGGAAAAACGATCCTGGCCAGCCTCAACCGGCGTATGGGTGGTAAAATCGCACTGCTCACGTACGCGCGGAACATCATAGGCCGACTCGCCGGGGCGCACATCCCCTTGCGGATAGGCATAACGACGCAGCAGTTCCAGCGCCAACAGGGCCGAATGCCCCTCATTCATATGATACTGGCGCAACGTGAACCCGAGCGCTTGCAGAATGCGTATACCGCCAATGCCCAGCACAATCTCCTGCTTCAGCCGGTAGACATCGTCACCGCCATAAAGGTAATGCGTAATCTCCCGATCTGCGGGCTGGTTTTCATCAATGTCCGTATCCAGCAGAATGACCGGAATCTCGCCATTCATATGCCCCTTGAGAACATACAGCCAACCGGCGACCCACACCAGCCTGCCCTCAATGGGTACGGCTACTTTTGCTTCCAGCTGGGTGGCCCATTGCGAAGGCTTCCATGCAGAGGGATGTTCGACCTGTCTCCCATCCGCATCAATCTCCTGCTCGAAATAGCCGGCATGGCTAACGAGGCTGACCGCCACCATGGGGATTTCCAGATCGGCTGCCGAGCGCATGGTGTCGCCAGCGAGAATACCGAGACCGCCACTGTAGGTGGGAATCTCATTCTGCAAAGCGATTTCCATGGAAAAATAGGCAATACGTTGTGTGCGCGTAAATTGGTCAAGATGGATCATCAATCTATCTCCTTATCTGGATGACTTATTCTTGTGGCGGCGGGAAGAACGTGAAGCAAACACATTATAAAGTGGCACCCAGATCAAGGTGATATACCAGCCATAACCATAGGCTTCAATCAATCCGATAAAAAAACTGCTCCAGTTGATTCCGGTAAATCCCGGCAACAGTTTTTGCCAGACTGTAAACATCGCATGCTCGGGGAACAGCACATCGAAGGCGACACACAAAGCAAACGTGGTCGCCAGAAAAATACTGGTGGCATGTCCGAATGCGACAAACACTATTCTAGTGTTCATGGTTTACCTCCTTATTGTGTTTGTGTAAAAAAAGGGTGGGTTGTTCATCAAACTGTTCCAGGCAATGGCGCGAGCAGAACCGGTAGAGGTTGCCCTCATGCATGAGGCCATATCCTTTGCTTTGATCTACCTCCTTGCCGCAAACCGGATCAATAAAAGTGCCAGGGCTGGAATCCTGATGAGAGCCACGATTGCCGTGCCCGTGGATCATGTGGGCTCCACAGCCAAAGCGCATCATCAGGTAAAACAGCAGAGCATAAAATAACAGTGTTCCCAACCCTTCCATGTCGGATCTCCTCGGTTAAAAATTCGGAAAAAACTAGGCATGATGTCCATAGCGCGGCGATATACATTGCCGTGCAAACGGGGCGACTCCTGCTCTTCGCGATGGATTAGTCACCATACATCCAGATCATAATCATAGCCTTTCGGATACATCTTCTTTACCAGGCTCGTTCACGGAAATGTTCCCATTTTGACATTTTCCTGTGATAGCATGATTTAATTCTTTGGCTTGTTGAAGAAAAAATCTGCTACTTCTTCGTACTTGCGTGCTGGAGTCAACATCTTGAAGCGCAGGCGGTATTTTCCCGGGTCAGACATTAAAAAATAATTCCCGTAGCTGGTGGCATCCATGATAAGCATGGGTTCAAGGCTTTTATTTTGCTTTGCCAAGCCTCCGGGAGTGCTGATGGTTGCCTGTACTTTGGCATCAGTAATACGGACTCCAGTTCGGGAATCAATAAGAGAGACAATAATGTGATATCGGGTTTCGTGTTTTTTAAACCTGGTTTGTATGTCTGATACCCCCTGAGTGATCTCGGCCGGTATGACAGCAAGATAGAAGTCCACATCATTCACACGCCGGTGATGTTGCGAATCAGCAGCGAAAGCGGCAGAAAACGTGCTAAGAAACGCTGTAAAAAATATAAGTGTTGCTGATAATTTAATAGGTGCTTGAGCATTCATTATAAATTCCTGTTTGTGTCAGTAAAAAAAAGGATAAATATTGTAAACTTATTCGTCGTCATCATCAGTGGCATATTCGGATTTTGTTCGAATACGGTACAGCTGTTCAACCGGCGTAACAGCAATAATGCCATCTTCAAGCTGACCGTTATGAGCAGTATCCATAATCGTATTTACGATGATATCGACCCGGGATGCCCGGCAAAAAATATCGATACAGGCATGGCACGTCATCATATCTGATTGATAAAAATCATGATATTCGCCATAACCCCGAACCTGGGTAATGCTCACACCACTAACACCTATCTCAACCAACGCCTGTTCGACCGCCTTCAACTTTTCGCAAATAACAATCGCTGTCACTTTTTTGTACTGCATTTCTAGCTCCTTATCCCTTTGCCGGTGATTTGTTGCAGCATGCTGACTCGCCAGTGGCCAGGTTATCGAGTTCGGTCTCTTCGGTGTAATGTATCCAGCCGCGTTTCAGGCGCTCGCCCCAGCCCGTGCCCATCAATGCACCGGCCCGAACCAAGGCCGCTTCAATTTGTTCGGCCGTAATCTCCAGCAGGTTATAATCAATCGAGAGACGATCTCCCTCGACTCTGATATTGCGTACGCTCATCAGCTTATTCAGCTCCATGAGCAATGCCTCGCGCTGTAAACCGACAACAGGGCAGTCCAGCGTAAACCTTCTGCGTTTGATGACTTGTCGGCCTGCTTTTATCGGCGATTGTTTACCGATATACAACTTGGGCCTAGCCAGAAAGTTCTCCCGGCACTGCGTCATGCAGAAGCGGTATTCAACACCCAGATGATTAGCGCATATGTCTGAATCGCTGGCATCCATATTGCAAACAGGGCAGCGGATATCGTTCATTGATGATAAGCCCTTTCAGGATAATAAACGCCGGAATCGTAGGTTTTTCCTGCCCGCTCAAACGATACGGTGAGCCAGTGCTGTCCTGTTTCATGACTGAGGTTATAGAGCGCCATATACCAGTTGCCCATCTGCATCATCGGCGCTTTTGCAATAGAACTGCCATCCGGGTGTTTCACTGCCGAATACATCTTCAGGTCGGTCAGCGGCTTGCCATTTTTTTCCACACTCACCATCAGGTGATAGTTTATCCGGCTATACCCTTTTCCCTCCGGTGCAGGCATGACATGGAAAATAAACACATAACCATCTGCCACTCCCTTTTGCGCCACAAAGAACGTGGATTTGTGATCCATACCTTGCGTCGCAGCTGCACTGTGTTGCTGCCCAACCGCACCGGAGCTGCTGTCTGTCCATGTGGAGCATGCACTGAGCAAGCCCAGCATGGCCAGTACGACAATATGTTTTTTCATCAGTGATCACCTGGATGCTGTTGCTGCTCAGGATAACTCACACCGCCAAAATGCTTCTTTCCATCACTGGTTTTGAACAGCACCATCAACTGATGTGGGCCTGGGTGATCCAGATCATAAGCAGCCATATACCAGTTCCCCATGCGCATCATCATTTTGGATTCGGATTTTCCGTTCGGATGCATCACTTTGGAATTTACCATCAGATCAGGCACAGTCTTGCTCTTCTGCATCACCTTAATCATGACATGATGGTTGCCACCCTGATCCTTGCCCTGCGGCGCCTTCATGATTCGGAAGCTGACCGTGTATCCATCAATATCCTTTTCGGTCATAAAAGCACCCTTCATATGCTCCATACCACCATCCATCTGCATACCCATGCTGCTGTGTATATCGCCATCCATATGCCCATGCTCATGAGCCAGCGCCGGTTGCGCAGCAGCTACGATCACCATGCCTGCAAAAACCATTATTCTTTTTTTCATCATATCCTCCTTCAGGACGTTTTCTTTTTGGGCGATTCGGGTATTTTTCCGGTTTTATAGATCGCATTCATAATGGCCACCGTGCGTGGCGAAGCCCAGGGGAACCCGCCCACAACTTTCTCCACATACACTCCGCGTCGGTTGATAATATATGTTTCCGGATATTTGAATGTGCCCAGTATCGGCCCTGCCACCTGCTTGCCACCCTTGTCCCAGAAAATAGGGAAGGGAATATGATATTCCTTGATAAAGGCGCGCACATCATCGGCATTATTATCCACCGATAAACCAATCACGGTGAATTTATTGGCTGGCAACAAGCGAGAGAGTCTAATCAGATCCGGCATTTCTTTGCGGCATGGTGGGCACCAGGTCGCCCAGACATTGAGAATGATAACCTTGCCGACAAACTGGCTATGGCTGTTGACCTGCTTGCCATCCAAGGTGTTCATCTGAAATTCCGGCATGGATTTGCCTTTGACTGGCAGGCTATCACCATCCTGCTGTTCAGGAGCAGAACAGGATGCCAACAGCAGAGCCAGCAGTGATAACCATAATAGCTTTTTCATGCGACTCACCAAGGCCTAATAGCGATGAAACACGGTCGTATTGCCGTCTTTATCGAAGGCCAGCACACTATAACCCTGCGGCTGTTGGCCAATCTCCTGCATACCCGGCGATTTCATCGGCATGCCCGGCGCCGTCAGGCCGACAATATCGGGGCGCTCCTTCAGCAAACGTTCGACATCGGCAGCAGGTACATGGCCTTCGATCACATAACCATCGACAATTGCTGTATGGCAGGAGGCCAGTTTCTCGGAGACACCGAATTTCGTCTTGAGAACATCCATATCATCGCGTTTATTGACTTCAACAGTGAACCCCCCTTTGCGTAAATGGTCCGCCCAACCGGTGCAGCATTTGCAGTTCGGCGATTTGTACATTACGATTTTTTTCATACTCGCCGGTGAGGACTCGGTTTGGCTAAGCTTCGTTGATATGGACTCGGTGTTCGTATTGCCTGCATCGCATGCAGCCAGGCCCAAAACTGCAAGTGCAGTAATTGCTAATCTCAGTAAGTATTTCATAATTTACTCCTTTCCCTGTTGTGGATAGAAAATACCACCAAAATGTTTCTTGCCATCGCTGGTCTTGAACAACACCATCAACTGATGCTGGCCTTGATGGCTAAGATTGTAACCGGCCATATACCAGTCACCCATTTTCATCATCATTTTGGATTCTTCTTTGCCATCAGGGTGGGTTATTTTTGAATTGACGATTAAATCTGTCAGTGCTTTGCCATTTTTTTCAGCCTTGAACATAAAGTGATAATCACCGCCATGCATTTCCATGCCTTTAGGAGCTTTCATAATATGAAAGCTGACCTGATAGCCATCAATATCCTTCCTGGCGAGGAACATAGCGTTGTCGGGATCATTCATTTCGCTCATCATCATGCCATGCATGTGATCCTTGCCCATCGCATGGTTCATACCACCGTTCATCTTTCCATGCTGCATATCCATGCCACCATGATCACCGGATGCATAGGCCGGACTAACTCCCACGATACCGGCTACAATCAGGCTCACCGTTGTTTCTCTTAGCATTTTTTCATTCTCCTTTTTTGTTATTACTTCAAAATACTTTTTTACTAGAGAAGCATTCCCACCCGCTTGCATAGCTTGTAAACGGCAACCTTCAGCCCACCTCAAGCAACTCACCCCTGCAATTTGGCAGCAGCGCTGATGGCACGCTTTTCCCTGTATTGTAAAATCATGCCGTAAAACACCGGCACCACGATCAGACAAACCACCAGGGTGGTGAGCATCCCACCGACCATGGGTGCAGCGATGCGCTGCATGACGCTCGACCCCGTACCAGAGCTCCACATGATGGGCAGCAGCCCTGCAATGATCGCCGCCGCTGTCATGGCGATGGCGCGTACGCGCTGAGACGTGCCGTTGAGCACAGCTTCAAATATTTCCTTTGAGGAAAGCGGACGTTTCAGTTCCGCACGCTTGCGCTCCACTTCGTGTCCGATAAACGTCAATACCAACACACCGATTTCAGCCGCCACACCGGCCAGAGCGATGAATCCCACATCCACAGCAACACTCAGGTTGAAGTCCATCACATAAATCAGCCAAACACCGCCAGCCAGTGCAAACGGCACCGAAGCCATAACCACCATCGGCTCAACCAGCGTTTTAAAATTGAAGTAGAGCAGCAGGAATATCAATACCAACACCAACGGCGCAGCCAACTGCATGCGTTTGTTGGCCTGCTGCATATATTCATATTGCCCGGACCAGAGGACCTCATATCCCGGTGGAATCTTCACCTGATCGGCAACAGCTTGCTTGGCCTTGACTACATAGCCGCCAATATCCGAGGAATTGATATCCACATAGATCCAGGTATCGGATAACGAATTTTCACTCTTGATCGAAGGTGGCCCGCGCCGGATGATCAAATCAGCGACCTGAGCAATCGGAATCTGTGCTCCTGCTGGGGTGGGGATCAGCATGCGTTTGAGCTCTTCCGGCGTACTGCGCAGGTTGCGCGCATAGCGCAGGTTGACCGGATAACGTTCCAGCCCTTCCACCGTTTCGGTGATATTCATGCCGCCAATTGCCGACTGAATCACGTCCTGCACATCGCCCACAGTCAGCCCGTAACGCGCCGCTCTTTTGCGATCAATGTCGAAATCCAGGTAATAACCACCCATGGCTCGATCACCCATCGCCGATTTGGTCTCAGGCAACATCTTCAGCACGCCCTCAATATCCTTGCCGATGCGTTGCAACACAGTCAGATCTGGACCGATAATCTTGACCCCGACCGGTGTTTTGATACCCGTGGACAGCATGTCAATACGCGTTTTGATCGGAAAACCCCATGCATTAGCTACAGCAGGAAACTGGATGGCTTTATCCATTTCAAGTTTCAGTTGTGCCGTGGTTTTGTTGGGATCCGGCCACTGATCTCTGGGTTTAACACGAATAGTAATTTCAGTCATCGCCAGCGAGGCCGGGTCGGTGGATGTTTCCGCCCGACCATTCTTGCCAAAGACCGATTGCACTTCCGGAAAAGTCATCAGAATCTTGTCCATCTGCTGCATCATTTCTTTCGATTTTGTGATCGAAATACCGGGAATAGCTGTGGGCATGTAAAGGATATCGCCCTCATCCAGCGGCGGCATGAATTCGCTCCCCAGCTTGCCAAGCGGATAAGCCACGCTCACCAACACGGCCAGAGCAATACCAAGTGTCGCCCATTTATATTTCAAGGCATTGGCAAGTACCGGGCCATGAATGAATTTCAGGAAGCGGTTCACCGGGTTTTTTTCTTCGGGCATAATCTTGCCACGGATAAAGTAGCCCATCAGCAGCGGCACCAGCGTGATGGCAAGCACGGCGGCAGCAGCCATGATATAGGTAGCGGTAAAGGCCAGTGGCTTGAACAATCGCCCGGATTGTTCCTCCAGCGTGAATATCACCAGATAGGATGATGTGATTATCAATAGTGAGAAAAACAGAGCAGGTGCCACCTCTTTCGATGCATCGCTAATTGCCGACCATCGCTCGGGTATGGTTAACGCCGCCCCCTTCTTCTTCTCACCGTGTTCCAGATGTTTGTGCGCATTTTCAATCAGCACAATGGCACCATCCACCATAGCTCCAAGCGTAATCGCGATACCACCGAGACTCATGATATTGGCCGACAAGCCCTGCCATTGCATCAGAATAAAGGCCATTAACATGCCCATCGGCAACGTGACGATCGCGACGAGGGCGGAGCGGGCATGCATCAGAAAAATCATGCAGACCAGAGCAATGACAATAAATTCCTCCAGCAGCTTTTCCTTGAGGTTATCCACTGAACGCTCAATCAGGGCACCACGATCATACACCGGCACAATTTCCACGCCTTCCGGCATGACTTTCTGCAATTCGGCAATTTTTTCTCGAATCGCTTCGATGGTGGTCAGCGCATTTTCACCAAAGCGCATCACCACGATACCGCCGGCTGTTTCCCCTTCGCCATTATAATCCACTGCACCACGCCGAAGTTCCGGCCCCAGGTGCACATGCGCCACATCCATCAGCCGGATAGGCGTACCATTTTTATCGACGCCGACCGGTATCTGATTCAGATCATCAACAGATTTGATATAGCCGAGCCCGCGCACCAGAAATTCGGTTTCGGCCATCTCCACTAAACGCCCGCCGACATCATTGTTCGAGCGCAAAATGGCGTGTTTTACCTTGGACAGCGGGATGTTGTAGGCCAGCAGGATATTCGGGTCGACTTCCACCTGATACTGTTTGACAAAACCGCCTACGGAAGCGACTTCGGATACATTCTTGACCGTCTCCAGACGATAGCGAATCACCCAGTCCTGCAGGCTGCGCAGCTCGGCCAGATCATGTTTGCCACTCCGATCCACCAATACATATTGATAAATCCAGCCAACGCCGGTGGCATCCGGCCCCAATACAGGCTGCACACCATCGGGTAAATTCCGAGCCGCTGAATTAGCATACTCCAGCACGCGTGAGCGCGCCCAATACATATCCGTTCCCTCTTCAAAAATGATATAAACAAAGGAGTAATTAAAAAATGAATAACCACGTACCAGCTTGGCACCCGGCACCTGCAACATGGTGGTGGTAAGCGGGTACGTGACCTGATCTTCCACCACCTGCGGAGCCTGGCCGGGAAATTCGGTAAACAGAATAACCTGCACATCAGACAGATCCGGAATAGCATCCAGCGAGATATTTTTTACCGACCATGCACCGGCCAGGATCAGGAACCCTGTGGCCATGAATACCAGCATGCCGTTCTTCAACGAGCCGTCAATGATACTCTTAATCATAATCCTCTCCCATTCCCGTACGGGTGCCTGCTACACATATCGTTTGTCCACTGCATACCGGTTGACGCGACAAGGCTAGCAGCCTGCGCGAGACACAGGTCAATGAACCCTGCCGCATCAACCGGACATCCATTTAGGCCTTTTTCTCCAGAGATTTCACATGGCGTTTCTCCTGAAATTGCAAAATCAGCCCATAGATCAGCGGCAACACGAGCAGACATAGCAGCGTGGCTGTCAGCATGCCGCCAACCATCGGCGCTGCGATACGTTGCATAACCTCCGAGCCGGTGCCGGAACTCCACATGATCGGCAACAGACCGGCGATAATAGCTGTGGCAGTCATGGCAATCGGTCGCACGCGTTGTGAAGTACCACCAAGCACCGCACTCATAATCTCTTTTGACTGCAGTGCACGCCCTTTTTGTTGGCGCATTTTTCTGACTTCCTGGTCAATAAACGTCAGCACCAGCACGCCGATTTCCGCCGAGACGCCGGCCAGCGCGATAAAGCCCACCGCCACCGCGACACTCATATTGAATCCGAGCCAGAACACCAGCCAGAAGCCGCCGATCAGCGCAAACGGAATAGAAAGCATCACCACCAGTGGTGCTACAATGTTACCGAAATTCAGATATAACAGCAGAAAGATCACAAACAACGCGAAAGGTACAACGATACGCAATCGTTCATTGGCGCGCTCCATATATTCAAACTGACCGGACCAAACCAGCGTATAACCGGGCGGCAGTTTCACCTGTTCCTCAATCACCTTTTTGGCTCTGGCTACATAACCACCGATATCACTGGTGGTAACGTCGACATAGATCCATGCATTGGGGCGGGCATTCTCGGATTTGATCGAAGGCGGCCCCTGCCGCGTGGTAATCGTAGCCAGCTGGGAAAGCGGTATCTGCGCACCGGTCGGTGTTGGAATAAGCACGCGACCCAGTTGTTCGGGGTTATCGCGTAATTCTCGCGGATAACGAAGGTTCACCGGATATCGTTCCAGCCCTTCCACCGTCTGCGTTACATTAATACCGCCGATGGCGCTCTGGATGACATCCTGTACATCCGCGATAGTCAGCCCGTAACGCGAGATGGCATCCCGGTTGATTTTGAAGTCAAAGTAATAACCGCCCACGGTACGATCACCAAAAGCCGATAATGTATCCGGCAATGTTTTCAGCACCTGCTCGATTTTTTTGACATTTGTCTCCAGCACCGTCAGATCGGGTCCCGATATCTTGATGCCAATGGGCGTCTTGATACCGGTGGAGAGCATGTCGATACGCGTCTTGATCGGGTAGGTCCAGGCATTGGCCACGCCGGGAAAGCGAATAGCCTGATCCATTTCCTGCATCAGCGCTTTCGTTGTTTTCTCAGGATCAGGCCACTCTTCCCGAGGCTTGAGCTGCACAGTGGTTTCCAGCATCGACAGCGGTGCCGGATCGGTTGCTGTCTCAACACGGCCCACCTTGCCAAACACCGATTTGACTTCGGGAAAGGACTTTAATATCCGATCCGTCTGCTGCATCAGCTCCTTGGCTTTGGTAATGGAGATGCCGGGGAAAGTCGTAGGCATGTAAAACACGTCCCCTTCATCCAGCGGCGGCATAAACTCGCTGCCGATTTTGGATAACGGGTATGCCGTAGCACTCAGCAGCAATAGCGCTACTATCACACTTTTCCAGCGCCACTGGATGACTTTATTCAAAGCCGGTTTGTGTATAAAGCGCAAGAACCGGTTTACCGGGTTCTGTTCCTCTGGCGGAATTTTCCCGCGCAGAAAATACCCCATCAGAACAGGTACGAGTGTGATCGCCAGAATGGCTGCGCCGGCCATAGCATAGGTCTTGGTGAACGCCAGCGGTGAAAACAAGCGCCCTTCCTGCGCCTGCAATGTAAATACCGGCAGGAATGACACCGTAATAATCAGTAGCGAGAAGAACAGCGCCGGACCGACCTCTCTGGAGGCCGTTCCCACAGCCAACCACCGTTCTTTGGCATTGAGCTCCGCCCCCTTCGCCCTGACCGCATGCTCCAGATGTTTGTGCGCATTCTCGATCATCACAATCGCGCCATCTATCATGGCGCCAATGGCGATGGCGATACCCCCAAGGCTCATAATATTGGCGTTAATGCCCTGCCAGTGCATAATAATAAAGGCAATCAGAATCCCGACCGGCAGAGAGAGGATAGCGACCAGCGCCGAACGGGCATGCAGCAGGAACATCAGACAAATCAGTGACACCACAATAGATTCTTCAATCAGCTTGCCCTTGAGGTTGTCCACCGCCCGTTCAATCAGGCTGCTGCGGTCATAAACCGGCACGATTTCCACACCCTCCGGCAAGCCTGACTTGAGTTCTTCCAGTTTTTCTTTCACTGCATCAATGGTAGACAGCGCGTTCGCTCCGTAACGCATGATAATCACACCGCCTGCCACTTCCCCCTCGCCGTTGAGATCAACTACACCACGGCGTAATTCAGGCCCCAGGTGAACATTAGCGACATCCCGAATGCGGATAGGCGTACCATTTTTGTCCACACCCACTGCAATTTTTCTTATATCATCCAGCGATTGAATATAACCTAGGCCGCGCACCATAAACTCTGTCTCACCGCGCTCGATGAGCCGACCTCCGACATCATTATTACTGCGCTGAATCGCCCGTTTCACCTTCGACAGCGGAATGTTGTAGGCCAGCAGAGCATTGGGATCGACTTCTACCTGATACTGTTTGACATAACCGCCGACAGAAGCGACTTCAGATACACCATCCACCGTTTGCAGCGGATAACGCAGATACCAGTCCTGAATGGAACGCAGCTGGGACAGGTCGTGTTTGCCGGTCTTGTCGACCAGCGCATATTCGTACACCCAGCCCACGCCCGTGGCATCCGGTCCCAGCGTGGGATTTACACTGGGTGGCAATTTCCCACTGACAAAATTCAGGTACTCCAACACACGTGAACGCGCCCAGTACATATCCGTACCATCTTCAAAGAGGATGTAGACGAATGAGTAACCGAAAAAGGAGTAACCGCGTACCACTTTGGCAAATGGCACAGCCAGCATGGCTGTGGTCAACGGATAAGTCACCTGATCTTCAACCACTTGTGGTGCCTGACCGGGATACTCGGTGAAGACGATCACCTGCACATCGGACAGGTCGGGAATCGCATCCAGCGGTGTGTTTTTTACCGCCCAGTAGCCAGCGGCGAGCAAAAATCCCGTAGCAATAAGTACCAGAAATCGGTTTTTGAGTGAGCTGTCAATAATAGCCTGAATCATGGGTGGTTATTTACTCCCGCCTTTCATATCCATGCCTTTCATATCCATGCCTTTCATATCCATGCCCTTCATGTCCATGCCTTTCATATCCATGCCCTTCATGTCCATGCCCTTCATGTCCATGCCCTTCATGTCCATGCCCTTCATGTCCATGCCTTCGGCATCCATGGCTGGGCGCGGATCGGCCGCTGTAGGCGTTTTCACATCCATCATCTTGGCGGCGGCTTCGCGCAGCTTGGATTCGGAATCAATCAGGAACTGGGCGCTGGTCACAACTTCCTCTCCGGCCTTAACGCCGGCAAGAATTTGCACCAGACCATCCGAACTGATGCCGAGCTTGACATCACGTGGCTCGTATCTGCCGGGGCCGCGCACCACGAATACCGCGTTGCGACTACCCGTGCGCAGCACAGCCTCACTAGGAATAACAATGGCATCCACCTGCTTGCTAGCATGGATGTTGACATCAGCGAACATATCGGGTTTTAGTTTCATCCCGGGGTTTTCAAATTCCAGACGCACCTTGATGGTGCGCGTCTTGGCCTCCAGATAGGGATAAATATAGGTGATTTTACCGCTAAATGTTTCTCCGGGCAGGGATGCCAGGCGCATATGCGCTTCATCGCCAACCTTGATCCACGGCAGCTCATATTCATAGACATCCACATAAGTCCACACCCTGCTGAGGTCGGCGATCATGTAGAGCTCGGTTTGCGGCGTAACAAACTGACCGTCGCGAGCGCCAATGTTGACCACAATACCATCGAAGGGTGAGTGGATATGCAGGAATTTCATCACCTTGTGTGTCCTCTCCAGCTGCCTGATCTGGTGTTCAGGCACATCCAACAACTCAAGTCTCTCGCGAGTGGAACGCAGCAGGTTCTTGGCACCGCGCTGGATGTCCGGGAAAGGACTATTCTTCAGTATTTTCAGATTATTCAGAGCTAGCAGATACTCTTCCTGGCTGGATACCAGTTGCGGCGAATATATCGACAGCAGGATTTCATCTTTCTTCACCGGTTCTCCGGTTTCATCCACGCGCAATTTACCAACCCAACCTTCCGTTTTGGGATGCAGCCGGGTTATCAGTTTTTCATCATAGTCCACCCGACCCACACTCTGAACATCACGACTCAGGGTTTTGCGCTCAGCCAGGGCTGTGCGCACACCGATGTTCTGCACGGTCACCGGATCGATCCTGACTGTGCCTGCAGGCTCATTGGCCGAGCTGTCGCTATCGGCAAAAACCGGGATATAGTCCATTCCCATATTATCCTTGGCCGGAACCGGCGACGTAATTTCCGGATTCATCGGGTTGCGATAAAACAACGGTTTACGTTCAGCATCCGCCTTGGCAGTTTGCCCGTCCTGCGTTGCCGGTTTATTTTGCGATGCCAGCCAATATCCTCCGCCAGAACCCAGTGCCAGCGTGATCATGGCAACGCCTATAATATTTTTATTCATGCGTGCTCTCCTTAATTGACAACTTACTTAACAATCTTCTTTCCGATAGCGGCTTCCAGACGCGCCAGACTTTGTCTGGCACCAGTCAGTGCCCTCCAGTACAGCGTTTCATAGTTATAGAGTGTAATCTGGGATCGGACGAGGTTGAGAAAGTCCACCTTGTTTACCTGATAACCGGCCAGCATGGAATCCACGGTCTGACTCGCTTGCGGGATAATGCCTTGCTTAAACAGAGAGGCCTGATCCCTGGTCTTGATAAAATCAGCCATCGCTGTCGAGGCTTCAGACCACACTGCCTCGGTTGCGTCCTGCAAAGCAAACTGTTCTTTTGCTACCTCTGCTCTGCGTTGATCCAGAGCACGATCCTGTTTGGTCGAGGTATAAATCGGCAGATTAAAACTCAACCCGAAGCTAGCTAAGTCCGCTCGCGTCCGGCGGCTGGCAGGATTAATGCCATTGCGGGCACCCCAGGCACCACCAATCTTGAAATCAGGATAATAATTCAGTTCGGCAAGATCCACCCGCTTTCTGGCTGCCTTGATTCGCTCACTCTGGCTGGCCAGCAACGGGCGTGCATCCAAAGCAATCTGGTGCAATTCGGCTTCCGTCGGCAACTGCGGCAATGTTTCTTTTACTTTACCCGGCAGGGTAATGGCGAGGTAGGTGGGGCGATTCAGCAACTTGTTCAGGCGCGATTCTGCATCCTTTCGCGCCCCCACCAGCTGGATTTCAACATCCAGCAACTTGGACAGCTCCACCTGTGCCAGCAATACATCCTGCTGCAGGCCTTTGCCCACCTTGTACTTGGTTTCGGCAATACGAATAAACTGCCTGAGCAGACTCTGGTTGCGTTTGACAATCTCCAGAGCCCGATCCAGATAAAACATATTCCACCATGAAATATGCACATTGCGAATCAGACGCCATCGGGTTTCCACCACATCATAACTGGCCGACTCCGCCTCAAACTGTGCGGCTTCCTCTCGGGCTTTCAGTTTGCCGGGAAAAGGTATTTCCTGTGACAAAGCGACCCTTAATTGCGTCATATTCTCCTGCGTTGTGGAAAACGTATCCACCGGCAGGTTAACTGCATCAAAAGCAATATGTGGGTCAGGCAGCGTTCCCACCTGAGGCGGAATTTGTGCTATTGCGGTGGCGCGACTCGCCATACTGGCTAGCCCGGTATTATCTTTTAAGGCAAGGCTTTCAGCTTGGTCAAGCGTCAGTATATCAGCAGCATGCGAAGCCGCAGCCCCCTCCGGCAGTCCTGACTCAAGCTTTAAAACCGGAACACTGGACTCTGCCGCCCAGGCCGAGTGAGACAACAACGATGTAAACGCAAATAAAACATAAATAGATTTAAACAAATAATTCAAAAAATCCTCCTGTAAAGTCACTGTATAGCGCCAAAACGCACGACAAAAATCACACCATAAATGGCGTGATAGTGGAAGAAGGATTAAATCAGATTAAGATTCGTTGGGTGGTTGTATAGAGAAGAGAGGATGATCGCGGCGGACCGGTAGGTGTTCGTGCAGAAAACAAACCTGTTGCTTCGTTATTCAACAATAGCGCAGCCGGCAGGCCGATCACATCTGACAACACCAGCGTAACAGCCAGAACCGATGCATGTCCAGCATTCGATAATTCAGCAGGCTGATCACAATGATAACAGGCATCTGAATGATCCGATGTTTGTTCATCATAATTTGTATGCATGGACTTGCTGCAATTGCCATCCATATCCATGGCCTGCACAGACTGAGGCATAGCATGCGCTTCAGCTGTCAGCAGGCAGAAGCCACCCACCACAATTTGCATGGCAAACATCACCGCCATCAGGCGGGAAAATCCACGGATATGCAATTTGCGAGTCAGCATGCGACGCATGATAAGTTTATTAAGATGAAAGCACAATGAAGGAACATCCCCAGGCAGAGTCAGTCGCTACTGTCAGCAACTGACCCGCCTTGTTGGGGAGGCAATATTTAATCCTCAGGGTTGTTTGTTTTTTCATGGTACTCGTGCTTGGAATCTTTACCATGCTGCTTGCTCTGTACGCATTCCAGATGGATTTTTCCGCTGTTGTTTTTCGCATGGCTTGAATCAGTTTGAACGCAATCCAAGTGAACCTTCCCACTTTTATGCGAACTATCTCCAGCCCAGACTGATGTTGTGACAAATGTAGCAACAAGCAATATGGCAGTGCCGATCATTTTATTCATTTTCAATGAACCTCCGTATGAAATAAGTTTATACCCCGAAATACTATGTGTCGAATATGACAGGGACATGACATGAGTGAACAGCCACTACTCTGTTTCAGGAGGCCAGCCGTCTGAGCTTTTCATCCGCCACACACAGGTTTTCACTCATATTATGTCCCAAGCGTATCAATAACAGCATGCCTATGTCGGGGTGTTTCTTGCACAGGCATTTTAAGGCGGCGTGTTTGAGAACAGCTACCTTACAGCCCATCGTAGCCCGCCCATCTGTCCGGCGCAATCCTGGTTCCAGAAAAGCCGCTTCACCTACCGACATTCCTGGCCCGTAAACGACCAGCCTCAAACATTTTTTCTTACTGTATGGCAGCAATATTTCCACTTCGCCGGATAAAATGACAAACAGTTCATCGCCATGCTCACCACTGCGGAACAGAAAATCCTTTGCCTTGATCTCATGTTCTTCAAAAAATGGCAGCACACATGCCTGCTCTTTTGCGCTGAAACCTGCCAGTAATTCTGTCTCCGCCAGCACGATTTCATCGCCCTGCTCATGGGTCTTGTGACAATGTCTCCACAACAGCTTGTTTTCGGCATATTCAAGCGCCTTATCCGAATCAGAAAACGTGCGCAGGCGTGTGTTTTTATGATAAGGAATCAGCCTTTCATGCCGGTGACCATGTCGCTTCACCAGCCCCATGCTTTTGGGGACATGGGAAAGAATCAGTTCGCCATCACGCTGGCGCATGATGCCATACATATGTTCAATCAGGCGTACAGCGGTTAAATCAATCTGCGCAATTAGCCGCATATCCAGAATAATGTATGTCGCCCGCTTCAAATCTTCCATCATCGCATCATATAGGTTATCGGTTGTGCCGAAAAAAAGGGTTCCTTTCAGATCATAACCGACAATGGCATCGGGGTGTCCGGCCAGACAACAGCATTCTGATTTCAGACGGCGTCGCAACGATGTGCGTTCAGCCAGATTCCAGCGTCTCTGAACCACAGCTGATTGTACTTGCGAGCGAATAAATTCAACTACTGCCAATAACATACCCAGACCAACAGCTAACATCAGGTCATAAAAGACCGTCACCCCTGTTACAATCAGGGCGATAGCAGCATCAGTACGGGCCTGAGGCGTGCGTAGCCAGAGAATAATATCCTTGTCCAGCATGCCGAAAATTGCGACATAAAGAATAATTCCGGCAAATACACTGATTGGCAGAACCGCTGCTACGGGACCCATAAACAAAATCAGTAACAGCATGCAAATCGCCGTCACCAGCCCGGCCCAACGCCGACCACCGCTTTGAATCGCCACCAGTGTCGCCCCGGTTGTGCCGGCCCCGGCCATACCGCCAAACAACGCACTCAATAAATGCCCGCCACCCTGCCCCATCAGTTCACGTCTGGCCTGATGGCGAGAGCCTGTGGATACATCAGCCAGCACGGCGGTTAACAGGGTATCAAGGGATGCGAGTACAGCAAGCGCCAAAGCAGAGCCGATCATCAACGTCCACGGTAACTGATCGATTGCCCCAATATTAAAACCGATATGCAAATCATTTAAGTCCGGGAGACTGCCGACCACCCAGCTTGCCGGCACACTATCAAGCTGAACAAAAGCAAAAACATGAAATGCCAGTGTTCCAACGACCAAACCCATGACGGTTCCGGGGATCTGCTTGAACCAGCGTGGCAACCACACCATTGCCGCCAGTGTAATGACAGCAGCAGCCAGTGGTATCCATGCGCCCTGTTGCAGGGTCAGATTTATATCACCACCGAGCACAACATCAGTTTGAGAATTAATCATCAGAATAGCCGAACCGGTCATAAAGCCGGACACCACAGGATAGGGTATAAACTTGATCAAATGACCAAGCTTTAAGGCACCAATCAGTATTTGAAAAATACCTCCCATGGCCACAGTCAATAGTGTTGCCGCAATCAGCCGGTCGCCAACAAGACCGGTTGAAGCAAGTGCGGCAATCGTTCCGGACATTAATACCAGTGTCGGGCCGGTTGGCGCTGCAACCAGTCCTACTGTACCGCGAGATATACCGGAAACAGCGCACAGGCAAGCCGCAGCCACAAGACCGGACATGGCAGCTGCGGCAGGATCTTGCGTGTAGGGCGACCACAGCGTGATGCCAAACGCCATCGCCTGTGGCAGCACCAGAGCTGAGGCTGATAACCCGCCCCAGACATCCCCCATATGAATACGACTCATGCTCAGCCCTGTTTTATTCATTTCATCACTTTATATCTCACTGCAATTTGCCGCCTCACAATACTTGCGCCGCATGGCTTTGATATCCACCGTCGTTTCAGGCAATTGTAAATCCATTGATTCCAGATGCTCGACCACAATCCGTGATACCACCAGATTACGATACCATTTATGATTGGCTGGCACGATAAACCAGGGCGCTTGCTTGCTACTGCATTGTTTGAAAATATCTTCAAACGCATGACGATAATCATCCCAATATTCGCGTTCCAGAAAGTCAGCCTCCGAGACTTTCCACCAGCGCGCCGGATCATCTAGTCGTTTTTTAAAACGCTGTAATTGTTCCTCTTTACTGATATGCAAATAAAACTTGAGTATATGCGTGCCATTATCCACCAAATGTTGCTCAAATTTCCGAATGGACTGATAACGCTTCGCACAGGTTTCAGCATCAATCATTCCATGCACTCGCGTGACCAGCACATCCTCATAATGCGAACGGTTAAAAATCACCACTTCACCTCTGGCGGGCACAGCCCGGTGGGTCCGCCACAAAAAATCATGGGCTTTTTCCTCATGCGTGGGTTGCTTGAAAGCCTGTACCCGGCAACCCTGCGGATTCATATATCCCAGCACATGCCTGATCGTCCCGTCCTTACCGCCGGCGTCCATGGCCTGCAGGCAAATCAACAGGCTCCGGTCGGATTCGGCATAGAGACGGTACTGCAACTCTCTGAGCCGATCGGCATAATGCTGAATTAATGGTTGGGCATCCTGTTTGTCCAGCAGTCCATCCCGACCATCCGGATCAAGCCGCTTCAGGTGGATATGGCTGCCAGGCCGAACCCGGTATTTTTTACTGAATCGCATGCGTGCCTCCTTATGTTCACCGCACAAGGTGAAATGTATCAGACCAAACCGAACGAACGCGTTGATTGGTTATGACCTTTCACGGTTTCATCAACGGATTTTTTTTGTTTCTGCGCACAACGCTTAATTGGGCAATCGCTATCTCCAGATCAAGCATGGCCTTGCTTGCCTGTTCTTTGTCAGAAGAGCTCAGCATCTGTTTTGCCTGTTCAACCGATTGTTTAGCCCTTGCTTCATCAATATCTTTGGCACGTTCAATGGCATCAGCCAAAATAATGATTGCATCCGGTTGAACTTCGAGAAAACCGCCGAATACGACCATGTAATCCGTACGACAAGTCGAACAACCACCTTCAGATGGGCAGCCTTGATCTCTAACACAATCAATACGTATTTCTCCCGGCCTGAGTGAAGCCAGCAAGGGGGCGTGTCCGGGCATAATAGCGAGTTCCCCTTCAATGCTGGGTACGATGACCATATTGGCCGTGTCCCTATAAACTTCCTGTTCAACAGTTGCGATAAGAATGCTCATACATTTCATATTTAAAACTCCTCGTTAGACATGTCAGCTCATTTTTTTGCAAAATGCGTATATCTGGAGCACAGCCACATGCACCACAACTCAGTCGAGCCGTGGTGTCAGAAGACGGGTGAAATCAGACGCGGATGCGTTGTGTGATTGTGTAAAGGAGAGAAGATGAACGCGGTGGCCCGGTAGGCGTACGCGAAGAAAGCCGGCCCGTTGCGGGGCTGCCAAACTGCGGTGCAGCAGGCAAACTGATAACGCCGGACAGTGCCAGCGCAATCGGGGCCATGGATGTGAGGGCAGAGCTGGATAGCTCATCGGGCTGATCACAATGGTAGCAGTTGCCGGAATGATCTGATTCTTGCCCGTGATTTGATATGGGGTCTATCGATTTGGCACAATGAGCATCCATTTCCGAAGTCTGAACGGATGCCGGCATCGTATGTGCTTCAGCAGTCAGCAGGCAGAAACCGCCCACCACAATCTGCACGGCAAACATCACCGCCATCAGGCGGGAGAATCCACGAATATGCAGTTTACGCGGCAGCATGGAAGCAGCGTAAGCTTGTGAAGATGAAAATACAATGAAATGGACTGCAGTGCTAATTATGGGTTCCGGCCCTTCATTGAAAGGGAGAACTCGGAGAGGGCCTCATCCGGCCATGTTTACATAGCAAAAGGTCAACCAATGGTTGGCTCTATGATGATTACCATTCGAAACATTATTCGACATGCAGATTACACATGGCAAATATTGTGGGTCGCTCCTGTGACAGGCCAAGCATGCGATGCATTGTTACCATGTCCTGCATCAGCGGAGATGGTAACAATACCTGTGTCAGGGCAGACAGCCTGCTTCCGATCGCGCCGGCCATGTGTGCAGCCAGCGAATCGGCATTACCGAACAATTGCACCATCAGCATTTCACGCAAGCCCAGAGTCGGGCTAATACGGACAGCACTATAATTCTGCTCAATCCCGGCCAGTTTTGCAGCCGCATCAATCGCATCATGATAATTACCCAGCGAATCAACCAGCCCCAGCCGGTGTGCATCGGTACCGCTCCAG
>WFUI01000246.1 GCA_015485035.1 Mariprofundus sp. | reverse complement strand
TGCCGACAATTAACCAGGTGACATGTGTCTGGTCATTCTGGACAAATTCCAGCACATTGGCCTTGCGTGACATCATCGCAAATACCGTGATAGCGGATATCGCCCAGCCCATCCATAACGCAAATGTTCTTAATGCACGCTGATCTGCTGCCCGCTGCGTCGTATTTGAAGCCATCTAACCCTCTCCTGTGTTCTCCGTACTGCATATTTTCGAGCGGCTTGATCATACGCTCCTGTAAACGTGCGGCAATAAAAAAGGCCCGGACAGTCTCCTGTCCGGGCCTTTTTTATTGTGTCCTGTATTTGTTAACCCTGACTGCGGCCTTTTACAGCAATCCCGGACAAAACCACCGGTACAATCAGTCCAAACACCGCAAACATCAGAAATACTGGAATAAATGTCTCCAAATGCATTATAAGCCTCCCGTAAAATTCACTGCAGGCATCTTATAGTCGTCAAATATGCTTTGCAAGTAAATCCATGTTTTCCGGATTATGCGGGTGCAAATACAAAAGGATCGGAATGAATGTCCTGCATCGATGTACCGGCCATAAAAGCCTTTTGACGCAATGCATTAACGATTTGCGGATCACCGCAAAGATAAACACGAAAGCCATTGAAAGAGCCCAGCACCTGCCCTGGTATATCAACGATATTGCCCTGCTTTCCTCCTTCCGGAGCGTCGCCATGCAGCACACACGGGGTATATTTAAACTGTGAAAATTGTACAGCAATTTCGCGCAATTCGTCAATCAGATACAGCCCCGGCGCGGCCAGACTGGCATGGAAAAGATGGATAGGCCCCTTGTGCCCCTGTTCGAGGGCATCTCGTAAAATACCATGTAACGGGGCAAGTCCGGTGCCAGCACCAACAAGCAGCAACGTCCGTTCCGGATTATCCGGCAAATAGAAACAATCGCCGGAAGGTCCAAAAAATGACAACTCATCGCCTTCTTCAACTGTATCAAACAGCCAGGTACTCATTCGCCCTTCCGGCACACGCTTAATATGCAGCTCCAGAAATGAGTCTGAGGATATGCTGGCCAGCGAATAACTGCGTGTCAGTTCATCACTCGGACGAATCAGATTAATGAACTGTCCCGCCTGGTAGCTAAAGTCTTCGGGAACTTCAATACGTAAACGGACGATAGACTCATTCATCAGATCTTTTTTGATTAGCCGGGCTGAATATTTCGGCGACACTGAAGCCAGGCCGATTTCCAGATCTTCTTCGGGTTTACAGATACAGGCGAGAAAATAATTCTGAGCAGCCAGTGTATCCTTGAGCCCCTTTTGAGCAGCAGATGGCGGTTGGCCTTTGAGGGCGCGCGTAAGGCAGGTTTGGCAAGTGCCGGATTTGCATGATGAGGGTAGCATAACACCATGCCGTTCCAGTGACTCCAGCACGGTTTCATCGCTGCTACAAAAATAATCCTGACCCTCAAATCGAATTGTTGGCATGACTTTTCTCCCTGAACTCCGGTTTTACGAAAAAAGGAAGGGGGCCCATACGCCCCCTTCCTTTTTAACAGATGAAATACTTAGCGATCAAGCACGTCGTCGCGTGTACTATCGGCAATGGCAATCACCTGCTGAATCAAGTCATTGGCAACACCCAGCTCCGCTAATGTAGCACGCAAATGCATCAGGATATGTTCAAAATGGGAATCATTCAGGCCCATTTTGATTAAATGACGATGCCCTTCCCGCATATCCTTACCGCTATAGTTATGAGGACCACCGAAAGCCATCGTTAAAAACGCCTTCTGTTTGGCCGCCTGTTTCTCCATATCTACGCCTTCGAAGAATCTGACCACATATGCATCAGCCAGTACCCTGCGGTAGAATACATCAACAGCTGCATTGACGGCAGCTTCGCCACCAAGTTGCTCATACAGACTGGTATCTGCTGTCGATGCAGTAGCATCTGCTTCAGTTGTACGATCTTTGCCAACTGCGCGCCCTTTTTCGGCCATACCGGCCAACACCGTCGGCAGAATCAGGCCGAATACGGCAAACATCAAAAATACGGGGATAAATGTCTCTAAATGCATAATTGTTTACCTGTCGAGTACGTCATCACGGGTGGACTCAGCCACACTGATAACTGTATCGATCAAATCCTGAGCGACACCCAGCTCTGCCAGAGTTGAACGCAAATGACACAAAATGTGATCGAAATGGGAATCATCCAGCCCCATCTTGATCAGATGACGATGACCCTCTCGCATATCCTTGCCGGTATAACTGTTCGGCCCACCGGTTACCATAGTCAGAAAGGCGCGCTGCTTGGCAGCTTGTTTGTCCATATCCACACCTTCAAAAAAGCGTACCACATATTTATCACCGAGTACCTTACGATAAAATACGTCAACAGCAGCATTAATAGCTGCTTCTCCTCCGAGTTGTTCATATACAGAACTCATATCTTCCTCCTTATAATATCTTCATACCAATAGTATGTGTGCGCCATCTTACCGACACTGGACAAAAGCTGTCAACTTAATATATCTTTCTCGCATGCAACTAACTCAATATACCGATTACTCCTTGCGCGTGCTGCTATTCTTGGGGCTGCATCCCGAACGCCGCTGTACCATCACTGAAATCTCGGAAGCATTTAACATCAATCGCAATCACCTGGTCAAGGTTGTACACAACCTTTCATCCAGCGGGTGGATCACAACCATTCGTGGCAAATCAGGTGGAATGGTGCTGTCCTTTCCACCCGAAAATATTAATATTGGAGCAGTGATTCGGCATACGGAACCGCATTTTGATCTGCTCGAATGTTTTGATTACGAAAATAACACATGCACGATTTCACCGGTTTGTCAGCTCAGGCACGCACTATACAAAGCCCGAAAAGCATTCATGGATGTGCTGGACTCCTATAACCTGTCTGATGTCCTGACACGACCGGATGAGATTATTCAATTACTGGACATGCCCGAGCTTAAAAAAGCAGCCTGAGTCAATTCATCATTAACAGGCTACCGGACTGGATAGTCCTTGCGCCACTGACAGAGGCTGCAAATAAATATAAAGTACTTCCT
>WFUI01000245.1 GCA_015485035.1 Mariprofundus sp. | reverse complement strand
GGTGAAAACAGAATACCAACACGCTTATCTTTCAGCAGTTCAGTCGTCTTGGCAAAAGCATCCCCCCAATCAACGCTGACCAGCTCATCACCGGAACGTACTTTCGGTGACAAAATTCGATGATCTGAACGGAAGGCATCGTAAACGTAACGACCACGGTCACAAATCCACGGTTCCGGACTGTTTTCCACCGGTTGAATCCGCATCACCTCATCACCGCGTGACTCAATCTGAATATCACAGCCATTCGGGCACTGCGTGCAGGTACTGTGGTGACGGGTCATTTCCCATGGCCGCGATACATCATGCGATGGTTTGTCGAGCAACGCACCAACCGGGCATACATCAGGAAGATTACCTGACAGCTCTGATTCCAGTGCTTCTTCAACAATGCCAGTAATCGCCATATGATCTGAACGATTCAAAATTCCAATATCACCGGTACCTGCCACTTCGTCAGCAAAACGCACACAACGGGTGCAATGAATGCAACGGGTCATACAGGTATTCACAAACGGACCAAGATCATAATTGATAACAGCACGTTTGGGTTCGGCATAGCGCCCCTTGGAAGTGCCATGCTCTACAGCGTAGTCCTGTAATTTACAGTCACCACCCTGATCGCAAACCGGACAATCAAGAGGGTGATGGATCAACAGGTACTCCATCACCATCTGGCGATCTTTTTCAAGCGATTCGGTCGCCGTTTTAACCTTCATACCCTCGGAAACCGGCGTACAGCAGGAAGCTGCCGGCTTGTTCCAGCCTTCAACCTCAACCAGACACATGCGACAATTGGCCGCCACCGACAATTCAGGATGATAACAGAAATAAGGTACATCCACGCCGTGCTCACGACAGGCTTCCAGAATACTGGTGCCCGGTGTTACTTCGACTTCCTGGTCATTAATAAATAGTGACGTCATGCCGCTCCTCCGTGTACGGCATCCTTACGAATGCCCCCAAAGCGTGCAATTTCTCTGTCCTGATTACACATCATGCGGCCTTCTCCACCAGTCGGGCGCGAACCTCTTCAGGGAAATGCTCCAACATCGACAGAATCGGTGCCGCCGCACCATCCGCCAGCGCACAAATCGTACGCCCGGCCATATGCGTGGCGGCCTCTTTCAACACCTGAATATCATCTTCCGTACCCTGTCCATTTTCGACACGTACCATGATCCGCTCCAGCCAGCCGGTTCCCTCACGGCAGGGCGTACACTGCCCACATGATTCATGGGCATAGAAATGCGCCAACCGTCGTGACAGAGCCACCACATCCGCAGTCTCATCCATCACGATAATCGCTCCGGAACCAAGCATCGAGCCCGCCTTTACCATATCGTCATAGGTCAATGGTGTATCATAATGCTCGGCGAGCAACCATGGTGTCGATGACCCTCCCGGAATCACCACCTTGGGAACGGAACCATGTTGCAAACCACCGCAATACTCTTCAATCAGAGTCTTCAATGACGTTCCCATTGGCACTTCGTAATTGCCCGGCTTGTTGACGTGGCCTGAGACTGAAAAAATCTTGCAGCCGGTATTGTTCGGAATACCGATTGAGGCATGCCAGTCACCCCCGAATTTCAAGATCGCAGGAATAGTAGCCAGTGTTTCCACATTATTAACGACAGTCGGGCAACCGTAGAAACCTTCGACAGCGGGAAATGGCGGCTTGAAGCGCGGACGCCCCGGTTTACCTTCCAGCGATTCAATCAACGCAGTTTCTTCGCCACATACATAGGCACCTGCACCGCGATGCACAGTCAGGTGCATGGAATAACCGCTGCCGAGAATATCATCACCCAGCAGATTGGCAGCATAAGCCTCGGCAATCGCATCATTCATCACGTTGGCTTCGTGCAAAAACTCGCCGCGAATATAGATATAGGCATCATGCACATCCAGTGCAAACCCGGCCATAATCATGCCTTCGATCAGCAGATGCGGATCAAAACGCATGATATCACGATCCTTGAACGTACCGGGCTCGCCTTCATCAGCATTACATAACAAATAAGT
>WFUI01000244.1 GCA_015485035.1 Mariprofundus sp. | reverse complement strand
TTCTGCAATAACACTGTCAGACTATCAGGATAATTACCATGTTTGTGAACATAACGATCCAGAGCTTGCTGGACCTGTAGCGCTTTTTCAAAGGCGGCAATATCTTTGATATAACGGGCCCTTTCATCGTCATCATGGGAAGCGGCAAGCATGCCTTTCAACCAGATCAGGCCGGTACGGATATTGCCACCGCTGGCCATAAGCATGCTGGCCAGATGACCAATCCAGGTTGGAGCATCAGGAATATTGCTGGCAATGCGTAAAATTTCCCCGGCTTTGACGGGGGCATTCAGATAATGAAAATAGTTGAAGCCCTCAAAAAAAGGCAGGACTATCTGATCAGGCAAGGCGCGCCTTCCATTTTCCAGTATTGTGTTGGCTGCCTGAACGAATCTGTCTCCTCTATGTGCCAGTACTGATTCGCTGCGATAATAGATATCCAGCAACCTGGGGTGTAACTGGCTCATGGCGATGAAATGTTGCTGCATCATCTCCAGATTATCTTCATCCGGCTGCTTGTTCAGACCGCCGAAATATACAGCTGTTTTGATAAACAGGGATTCAGCAATCAGCTGATTCAAATAACTGTGCCCCAGTACATCCAGCAGGCGAACCGGAAGCGCAGGTGATAAATTTTCTGAAGTCGTCGAAGTATGCCGATCCTGGGCCAGAAAAAGAAAACCATAACCGATCATCAATAGCACCAGAAAAAACGGCGATTTTATCGGAAACGGCTGTCCGCTCATAAAATATCCCTGCGCTGATAAATGAAACAGGACAGTACTAAAACGATTGCCAAATACACGGCCATCAAGCTGAACGGTATCCATACAGGCATACCGATCATGATTTCCATGCTTTGATTGCTCAATACACTGTCTTTTAAATCCAGCAGGCTGAAGTCAGGGAAAATCATATTCATGCCCTGCAATATTTTATCCAGCCCTTGTGCTGAGGCTTCTGATTGCTGACCGATTGATTCTCTGACCACAGGCAGGCCTGAGCATATGAGTGAATAGGCCAGTGTTATCAGCATGACAGGGAAAGCGCCCCGAATGGCAGCGGATACAAGCATGACAATGCCCAGATGGGTCAGCAGAATCAATTGCAGGCCGATCCATGCGAACGAGAAATGTGTCATGGAAAACACCGGGAAATAGGTTTCACCGATGACTGGCTTGATCCAGATGATTTCAGCCACGGCCAGAGCGGCCAGAAGTAACTCGAAACAGAGCAGAAGCAGTGATAAACCGGTCATGGTTCCGAGCACATATTCAGTCCGGGAAATAGGGCGGGCAAGAATGCTGTCGATGATTCTGTGATCATCGTCCCATGCAATGGCTTGCACTGCGTAAAAAAGGATAAACAGCATACCGGCTGACCACATGATGGAAAAATGGAAGTCGCTGATGACGCGGCCTAGATCGTGGCCGAAGAAGTCGATGAAGAAAACGCCACATATTTCGGACACCAGCGCGAATATACACAAACCCCAGACTGCATTGCGCCTCAATCCGTTAAGAAAGGTAATCTTTGCCAGTGCTATAATGCGGTTCATGGCTGGTATCCTTTGACTATACTGACAAAGGCATCCTGCAGGCTGATTCCGGTTGCCCCCTGAACTACAGATTGTTGTGAACACAAGCTGGCGATCGAGCCATTATAAAGCACATGTCCCTGATGCAGGATGGCGACATCATCGGTAATGCGCGCAACGTCATCAAGCAAATGTGAGCAGAATAATATACTTTTTCCCTGTCTGCGCAGGTCATGAATCAAATCGATGATCTCTGCACGACCAATGGGGTCCAGGCCGGACATCGGTTCATCCAGAATCAGCAGATCAGGGTCGTGGATGAGTGCTGCTGCAAAGCTGGCTCGCTGTTGCATACCTTTTGAATATTCGCTCAACCTGCGATTGCGGGCATCCCGGATGCCCAGTCGATCCAGCAGTCCGTCTGAGCGTTCAGTGATAGTGTTATTTGACATGTCACAGCAGCGTCCGGCGAATCGAAGCAATTCCATGCATGTCAGGTTAGGGGGGAATGAGGATGTTTCCGGCAGATAACCGATATGTCGGCGTGTGGCAGGAGAAGGGTTTTCGTTTCCAAGCACAATGAGCTTGCCCCGATCCGGACGCATATACCCCATAATCAGGCGGATAGATGTGCTTTTTCCTGCACCATTCTGACCAATCAGCCCAAGCGTCTCTCCCCGTTTGAGTGAGATTGATATTCCCTTCAATGCATGTTGGGCAGGAGAACGGTTAATTTGTTTCGGGTAGGTTTTATGGACGTTGATAAACTGGATCATATAAGGCTGGCCCGCTTTGTATTCTCTGAAGAAAGGAGGGAATGCTAAAAAGCATTCCCTCCTGATTACCATGCACGAATAACATGCAATTACATTGCAGTGTATCCCTTTGCATCAAGGTTGGCGGTTGCTTTACCGATTGCCTTGAATTTTGTGCCTGCAGTGATGTTTTTCTGATAAGTACCGGACTGATCAGTTTCTGCAGCATAAAGCTTGTCACCATTGGCATGTTGCGCAGTAATCGTGGCATAGGCCAGGGTCTTGTCCGTATCAGCTTCCAGGCTGACATTATTGCTGACTGTTACAGGAGCTTCCTGACCCGCTGTGGTGGTGGCTACAAATCCATTGGCGGTAAGCGTTACACCAGCGCCAGCCTTGCCGGCAGTATTGGTTTTGGCGACGGTTGATCCATATGCCTGATAATCAGAGAATAATGCTTCTTCAGCCAGGCGTGCAGTATGCAGATCAGATACAGCCGCTGAATTGAACGCCTTGGTACGGTAGTTCGAGAACTGCGGGATTGCGATGGCAGCCAGAATACCGATGATTGCAACCACAATCATCAATTCGATCAGTGTGAAACCCTTTTCTTTATTTGAGACATTTGTCATATTAGATTCTCCTAAGTGTTTTATGGCCATCAATGGCACTGTATACGAATAAAGCAAGGTTGATGCCAATTGAGTTGCTTGAGCTCCAATAGCAGGCGGCCCTGTGTGACAAATATTGTCAATATGACATGCCAATCATGGTCAGTACGGGCAGAAAAAATGAACCAGGCTTCAGAATGGCGATGACGGAAGAAAGCTCTGGAAACAACAGGTGGGATATGGCTGCGAAACTGTTCAAGTTGAGAAATGTGCCTGATGATGAGGCTGAAGACATCCGGCAATTGTTGCAGGAACATGGCATCGAATATTATGAGACCGCAGCCGGAGGTTGGGGTATATCGGTGCCTGCTATCTGGATTCATGATAACAACAGACTGGAAGAGGCCACCGCGTTAATTGATGGTTATCAGCAGGAAAGAACCAGGCGAGCCAGAAAAGAATATCGAGTGTTAAAAAACGAAGGTCGCCACCCGAGGGTTACCGATAAAATAAGGCAAAAACCCTTGCAGTTTCTGCTCTTTTTTCTTATGGCCCTGTTTATTCTCTATGTGAGCCTGGCACCATTCATCGATTTTTCCAAATAGCGAGTCTTCACGAGGCTTCCGGACAGGACTACAATCGAGACATGAGACTGTTCATGTTTTCGACACTGATGTTCATTCTGGCAGGACTGCCGTTGACGGGGTATTGTCAGAATGGTGATCCGGACAGTGGTCGGAGTGATGCGGTTGCTCGCGATCTGATCAGACAGGTACAGGACAGGCTCCGCTCTGATACAAGTATTGCCAGATACAGTATGCGTATTGAGACGGCAGACTGGCAACGTGAAGTGCGTCTGGATGCCTGGGATGATCGTACAAAAAAACGCTTTTTTATTCGTATTCTTGCTCCCCGGAAGGATAAAAACACCACCTGGCTCAAGGATGGCGATAACCTGTGGATGTACCTGCCCAAGCTGGAACGCGATATCCGTATCCCGCCGTCGATGATGCTTTCCAACTGGATGGGATCGGATTTTACCAATGACGATCTGGTCAAGATGGAGTCGGTTGTGGAGGACTATAACCACAAACTGTTGGCTGATGTGGATGGTGTTTATGTGGTTGAATCAGTACCAAAGCCGAATGCTCCCGTAGTATGGGGCAGGATTGTACGACGTATTACACACGATGCCATGCCGCTTTCCGAAGATTATTACGATGAACATGGCAAACATATTCGTCAGCTGATTTTCGACAGGATCAGACACATGGGAGGGCGTGATATTCCTTCCCGCTGGATTATGCACCCCATGGACAAACCCGAAAAACGTACGGTGATGGTACTGGAAAGCATCAGTTTTAATGTGCCGATCCAGGCACAGATATTCACCCGGGCTAATCTGCGCCAAAGCGGGCATTGATGTTGTCACTGGCCTGGCGCAATGTGGTGCGCAATGCTCGTCGCAGCCTGATTACGGTATCTGCGGTTGCGCTGGGTCTGGCCTCGTTAATTTTCCTCTGGGGATTTAATGATGGTGTGCACAATACCATGATGCGTAATCTGCAACAGGTGATTGTTGGCAGCATTCAGGTTCACGCGAATGGTTTTTTCCATCATCCACAGCTGGTGAAAACAGTGCCTGATTCCGGTCTGGTCATCCGGCTTCTGAAGGCAAACGGGATAAAAAATTTCAGCTATAGACTGCGGACCTTCGCACTGGCAGCAGGTGAGGATAGCTCAGAAGGGCTGGTGCTGCTTGGTATGAACCCGGATATGGAGAAGAAGGCAACGCGTATTGCTGCCAAGGTTGATCATGGTCGTTTTATTCACGACAATGATGAAGCTGCATGTGTGTTGGGAAAGACGACTGCCCGCAATCTCGGAGTCAGTATTGGCGATGATGTTGTTTTTCTGACTGAAGACAGATATGGCGCGCTGGCAGCGGAAAAGCTGACACTGGTCGGTATTATCTCCAGCGGCGAGATGGGCATCGACCGCGGTTTGGCGATCATCCCGCTTGGTTTTCTGCAGCAGATGACAGCTATGGGCGGGCGGCATTCGGAAATTGTGGTACAACTGCCACCTGAAAGGCTTGAGCCGGTAACGGCTGTATTGAGAGCGAAACTGGGCAAGTCGTATGAGGTGCTGCGCTGGTACGATATGTATCCGATGATGAAACAGTGGGTGGAACTGGAGAACGCATTTTACTATATCTTCCTGTCCATCGTGCTGGTGATTGTGGCTGCCGGTATTATGAACACAGCGCTGATGAGTATGCTGGAACGTATGCATGAGTTCGGTGTGATGATGGCTCTGGGCTGTGGCCGTTTGCGCCTGGCGGCCATGGTGGTAACAGAGTCGTTGTTGCTGGGACTGGCCGGTATCATGGCTGGCACCGTGGCAGGGCTGGCACTGGTGTATTATTTTCATGGTGCTGGCATCGATCTTTCCAGTCAAATGGATTCAGTCGCCCGCTTCTATCTCAATCCTGTGATTCATACCGAAATTGATAACACACATTTGCTGGATACGGTTATGGCGGTGCTGGCCGCGTCTGTCGCAGCCTCAATCTGGCCTGCCATTCGGGCTGCACGACTGGAGCCTGTCGAGGCGATTCATCATGCATGAGCTTTGTTCCATCGGGCCTTCCAATGGATAATTTGTCCATCTACCTGAAGCTGGGCTGGCGGAATCTGTGCCTGCACCCGTTGCGCACAATACTGACGGCGGCTGCCCTCGGGATTGGCATTGCGGCGCTGACATTTCTTTCGGCCATGGATGATGGCTGGATGCAACAGATCAAAACCAACTTTGCGCTGACCATGACCGGGCATATCCAGATTCATGCCGAGGGTTTTGAAGACAGTCGCAAGCTGGCGCAACGGATCACTGATCCGCAAGCGGTGATGAAGGCCATAAGCAATATCTCCGGCATACAGACGATGACACGACGCGTGCGTGTATCCGGGCTGGCCTCCAGTGCCGGCGCCAATGCGGGCGCATTTATTTATGGTGTAGAACCGGAAGCCGAGCAACGCCTGAGTCGGCTTGCCACGTTTATCTCCAAGGGGGTGTGGCTTCCTGCAGGGGATCAACGGGCAGCCGTATTGGGCGACGGTTTGGCGGATCGACTCGGTATCGGCATTGGCGATAAACTGGTATTGATGGCTTCAGTGCCGGGCGGCGATATCGCATCTGAAGTATTTCGGGTGCGCGGGCTGATCCATTCCGGCGTAATGGATGTGGATGATATGAGCGTGATTGTGCCGTTGACGACAGCACAACAATGGCTGGGGATCGGTCAGGCGGTGACCGATATCGTGATCCGTGCAGACAGTTTCGAGCGGGTCACGCCATTGGCCGGGAATCTGAAAACCGCACTGGTAGGCCAGGGGATGGAAGTGTTGCGCTGGTTCGATATCGATCCGATGGCACAGCAATGGGCAGATTTTGCCGATGCCTATACCTGGGTGGTGTTGCTGATCGTGATTATTGTGGTGCTGGCCGAAGTGCTCAACACCATGCTGATGAGTATGCATGAACGTGTGCGCGAATTCGGACTGATGAGTGCACTGGGAGTTACCCCGGCTCAGGTGTTTTCCATGGTCGTATGGGAAACGGTGATTCTGGTGCTCATTGGTGGTTTCAGTGGTTTTATGATCGGTGGCGGTCTGTCACTCTGGTATGGCGAATATGGCATCGATTTGTCGCAATTCGCCATCGCCTTCTCGTTTATGTACATGGATCCGGTTATCCATCCGCTGCTGCAGGCCGACAGCGTCCTGCGTATTTTGGGTGCTGCACTGTTTGGCGCGATCATCGCAGGCCTGATCCCGGCCTGGAAAGCCTCCAGACTGGAACCGGCCAGTGCTTTGCGGGAATTATAACGTGAGCGCGTCAAAAAATTGTACTGCAAGCCAGGATTGTATGGCTGTAAATTTGTGGATTGGTTTTTGTCGTGGAGGGGTAGATGTCTGATGTGTTGATTTCAGCGAGCGGACTGACCCGGTACTATGAAAGCGGTGAGCTGAAGGTGGCTGCGCTGGATGGTGTCGATTTGTTGATCGAACGGGGGGCGTATGTGGTGCTGGCAGGACGTTCCGGCTCAGGCAAGACAACGCTGCTGAATATGCTGGGCGGGTTGGATCGACCGGATTCAGGTTCACTTGTGATTGCCGGTCAGAATCTGCTGACCATGTCGTCGGCCGGCCGGGCCAGATTTCGTTTATGCCATCTCGGTTTTGTGTTTCAGGCCTATAATCTAATTCGGGTTTTGAGTGCGCGTGAAAATGTTGCTTATGTGCTGCAATTGCAAGGGGTGAAGAAAAAGCAGCGTTTCCAGCTGGCTGATCAGTGGCTGGCCAGGGTGGGCTTGCAGGGGTTTGAAAACCGCCGGCCCGATCAGATGTCCGGAGGGCAGCAGCAACGAGTGGCTGTAGCACGGGCTCTGGCAACTGAACCTGATCTGGTGCTGGCCGATGAACCCACGGCCAATCTGGATTCACATACGGGTGAATCGTTGATGGATCTGATGCGAAAACTCAATGAGGAGCGCTGCACCACATTCGTCATTGCCTCTCATGATCCGGCTGTTATTGCCTCGGCACGAACCCTGATCACCATGCAGGATGGCAAAATTGCTCCAGTTGAAACCTTGTGAGTTACGAACTTTACGAATGAACACGAAATCCAACCTTCAACCGTCTGGTTTTTTTCTTATTCGTGCTCATTCGTATGTATTCCTGGCCGGGGTTTTGGTTGGCTTGCTTGTGCTGACATTCTGCTTGCCTCCGGCTTCAGCACTGGAATTCTCCGGGCAATATACCAATCTGCTGTTTGAAACACGCGATAGTCAGAAGCAGGACAGAACCACCGATCTGAATCGTTTGCGACTGGAAGTGGATGGAGATTACGGTCATGTTCGGTTTCATCTGGCTTATGATCATGAGCTGTTATGGGGCGGTTTGGTGGCAGATCCTGTGCTGGCAGCAGCACTGCGCCAACCCGAACCGACCTGGCTGGATGCCAGCGCCACGATAATCCGGCGCACACATTTCAACTGGCGCCACGATCTATATCGGGGCTGGGTCGAATATGAAGCCGGGCAGGTGCGTTTCAAACTGGGTCGTCAGCGTATTGCATGGGGGTCAGGGCGCATCTGGAATCCGACGGATCGCTTTAATCCGGTGCAGCCGACTGCACTGGAGCCGGATCAAAAGCTGGGTGTGGATGCAGGCCGCATTGAATGGAACTACGCCGGCAATGGAAGTTTGATGGCCGTAGCCGCTCCTGCTCAAGCATCTTCCCGCACCTCGCGTAAACTGGCACTGAGGTGGCAGGATACATTCGGTGAATTTGATGTGGCGCTAATGGCAGGGCGTATCAATAACGAAAATATGTTCGGTGTCGATGTTACCGGAAACCTGGGTGATGCCGGTGTGCGGCTGGAATGGATGCAGGCGAGAAATCCGCTGGAGGGCAGCTATGGGCAGTTGTCTGCAGGCATTGATTATACATGGCATCAGGCCTGGTTTCCCAATGGTCTTTATATGGCGCTGGAATATTTTTATAATGGTGCAGCCGGTTCGCCACGGCTTAATCAGGATCGCCTGAACAGTCGCTCAAACCATTTGCTTGGCAGTATGCTCGGATACGATTTGACACCGCTCTGGCGAATCGATCTGCTGCTGATTGCTGATCTGCAACAGTCCGGCTGGTTTATTTCGCCGTCGCTAACCTGGTCGGCAGACGAAAATGTGGATATAAGTGTTTTTGCGCAGCTGCCGCAGGGCGGAGGAAACAGTGAATTTGCCGTATTTGAACCGCTTTATGCTGTTCGGGCTGACTGGTATTTCTGATTCGGGCAGATGTTTTGTTTCGGGGGGATTACCGGGGTGCTGTATTTAGTTAGTGACCTTCGCGTTTGAGCAGGAGGAAGACGGCGATACCTCCGAAGACGAGGCTGGGCAGCCAGGCTGCGAAAGCTGCGGGCAAGTGTTCGCTGCTGGCCAGCAGATTGCCGGCATTACCCACAATATAAAACGCCAGACCCAGTGAAATGGTGAGTACCAGACCCCACGATGCCCGGTTGTTGCGATCGCCACTGCCAAGACATAAAGCGGCAGCGAGAATCACCATCAGCAGGCAGGAGAGCGGGGCGGAAAATTTCCGGTGCAGGGCATAACTATAGGAACCGGCACTTAAACCGGCACGTTTGAGATCATGGATATAATGATAGAGCTGGAAGAAATCCATGTGCCGTGGCCGCGGTAATCCGGTTGTTTCAGGTCCTGCAGAAGATGTGATGGACAGTTTATCCTGATGTTCGACCTGCATGCCTTCATCACTGGACGGGGTGCTGATATATACCTGTTTCAGATGCCATGTGCCCTGTTCATAGCTGGCTTTGGCACTGTCAATGCGTTGAATCCAGTTACCCTTATTGCCGGTTTCAATCATGGTCAGGGCGAACTGATTTGCACTTAACGGCGTCAAGCGGAAAAACCTGTGTCCATCCTTGATCCACTGGATACCATGCTTCGGATTCTGCTTGTGCTGAATATTGACCTGCTCAATCGTATCCAGCCGTTGATTGGTGACGGGCGTGATCCATTCGCCAATTGCAAAGCTCAGCAAAGAGGCCAGAAAAGCTACGGCGAGCAGGGGTAGCAGCACCTTGTTGATGCCAAGCCCCGCAGCCCGAAGGGCAACGATTTCATGATGGCGCGAAATCTCGATGAGATAAACGCTGGCACCGATCAGCACGATAATTGGCATGAACTCTGAAATCATGAATGGCATTTTCAGCAATATGTATTCAAGCATCTGGTTGGTGCTCAGCCCATGACCCAGATAGCGAGCCTTGTCGAATGATTCGATAATGACATAAATCGCCAATAATGTCGTCATCATGATCAATGATCGGCTCATAC
>WFUI01000243.1 GCA_015485035.1 Mariprofundus sp. | reverse complement strand
ATCATCAATAATGGCAAGTTTCTCATCCTGATCCTGTGGAATGAAATTCAACAGGGAGATAGTTTTATCTACTGAGTCCAGTCGTTCCAGTCGTTGCTGAATGGTTTGCACCTGTTGTGGATCGGGTGTCAGCACCATGATGCTGGAGGGAGATATGTTGTGGCTGGCAACCAAGTCGCGGTAGGTCGTGACTGATTCACTGGCCTGATCTCGCAGATTGATCGGGTTATAGTCGAATCTTGCCTGTGGCAACCATATGGCCGCAACCAGTGCCGCGATTATCGCCATAATACGAACCATGCATGCGTGACCCTCAAGTGAAAGCGGCGTCGGGAATCGCCATACTGACGCCCCTTTGGCTTTGACGTTGCTTTTGTGCTGAAGCGGTATGAACTTGTTCCACATGCACAGAATGGCAGGTAGCAGGGTGAGTGTAACAATCAGGCTGATGAACATGCCGCTGCCCGATATAATCCCGAGTTCCGATACACCGGTGTAATCGGTGGGTACAAAACAGTAAAAACCGACAGCCGTGGTGATTGCACACAATAACAGTGCTGTGCCGGTATCATTGGCAGCTTTGCGCAGTGCGGAGACGGTGCTTTGACCGGTTCGTTCAATTTCCTGGCAGCGCAGACACAGGTGGATAGCGTAATCCACACCGAGCCCGATATACAATACGGCAAAGGCCACTGAAATCAGATTCAAATGGCCAATGGTCAGGGTGGCAAATGCAGCAGTTAGTATCAGTCCGGTGATCAGGCACAGCAGGGTGGCAACCACAAAGCGCAATGAACCCAGGCCGATGGTCAGCAACACAGTCACCACCAGTAAAGCCAGCAATGCCACTGTTCCGGCGCCTGTACTGACGCTGACCAGTTCATCGTGACTTAATGCGACGCTACCGGTCAAGCGTACGCGAATACCATGCTCGGCATCAAGTTGTAGCGCAGAGGCAGCATTTCTTATCGCCTGCATGGCCGGTTTGGCGGCCAGGAAACTGGAGAAATCCATGCGCGGTTGCAGCAGGATGAATTGCTGGCGTTGTTTGGAGGCCTCTTCTGATGATTCTCCCTGTATGAGTTCCTGCCAGGACAATGGTGCATGTTGATGATTCATCACGGCACGGATTGCTGTCGTGACAGGTATTATTACAGGTGTGATATCAATTGAATCTGCTGTGTCTTTGGCTTCAAGCACATCCTTGAGTAATAGAAACAGGCCGCGCAGGCTCAGATCATCAGTTAGCCGGCCCAGAAACGGTTGCATGGTTGCCAGATCGCTGGCGCTTTGTTCCAGTTCGCCCATGCTTTGATAAAGCAGAGCATGGCTTTCCATAAAGGCATTGGCGCGTGGCAGATAGACCGAAAAAAATAGTTGATCCTGTTTTTCCAGTCGGGCAGCCAGCCGTCTGGCGGCATCGCGGGCTTTTTCCGGGGAGTTGGCATCAATAACGATCAGAATATTGTTGGTATATTGAGGAAAGCCCTGTTCAAAATGCAGGTAGGTTTGACGGAATGGTAAGTCAGCGGACAGCATATCACGAGTGCTGGTGTTAAAGCCCAGGTGATGGGTGGTGTATTGGAATGCTGTAGTGGTAAGAAGGATGGCAATCGCAAGGATCCAATATGTTTTCTTGCATGCGCCGCTGACCCACCAGCGCAGTAATTTACTCAGGGAGGAATGGCGTTTATTTTGTTCGTGTCCGGCTATTTGCATCAGCCAGACAGAACCGGGGGTAGAAGAGCATCTACCCCGACCGTCTTAGCGACGAGAGATAAAGTGGATGTCGCTGCGCTGAATTGTTGCCTCAGTCTGATCAACTGAAGCCATGATGCCGGATGTGTCAGCAACAGACTGAGTATGCGGGCGGGATGAATATTGCCGTACATATCCATCCCCGTGTGAATGTAAGCGGGAATGCCTGTTTTTGCATCATCGGCTATGGCGCGAATCGCCATAAACGGGATATGTGCACTCTGCGCCAGTATTGCGATGGTGGCACTCTCCATATCCACCGCAATAGCGCCGCTGGATTGGTATAAAGCCTGTTTTTGTGCCGGTTCAGTAATGATGTTCGCACTGCCAGCCAGCGTGTCTGTGACGGGGTTGCAAGTATCCGCAAGCAGGCCTGAAAGGTGGATGTGCCATGCGCGGTCTGTAGGCAGAGCATCTGATGCTTCAGGCTGAATGATTTGTGGCAGTAATAAATCACCGGGTTGCACATCAGTGGATAATGCACCTGCACAGCCCCAGCTGAGCAGGGCGTTTGCACCGTGTTGTATCAGGGTTGTGGCGGCTTTTGCTGCCTGTTCAGACCCGATGCCGCATATGCTCAGGAATATGTGATCTGAAATAGGTTGTGGTGAGACAAGAGCATGATGATAGTCGGGCCGTTTAGCGATGCATTTCGCCTCCGCAGGAAGCGCAGCAATGATGCCAAGCTGTTTCACGCGCTTTGAGGCTGCTGCTGAAGCTTGCGGTAGCGGGCCAGAGCCCATAACGGGAAGTATTTATCGTAACCATGGTATTTCAGGTAAAATACACGCGGGAAGCCGGGCGCTGTAAATGCATTGTCATGCCATAAGCCATTCGGCTGTTGAGCCGCCAGTAAATAAGCAATACCGTGTTTTACTTCGGCAGCCTCTGCTTCACCGGCGGCCATCAGCCCCAGCAGCGCCCATGCTGTCTGGAAGGTGGTGCTGGTGTGGCCTTGTCCGGCTTTTTCTGGGTTGCAATAGGTGTCGTGATCCTCTCCCCAACCGCCATCATGGCGTTGCACCGATTTCAACCAGTCAGCAGCACGGCGGATCATAGGATCATTTGGTGTCATGCCTATCTTCTCCAGGGCGACCAGTACGGACCATGTACCATAAATATAATTGGTTCCCCAGCGGCCGAACCATGACCCGTTTTCTTCCTGTTCATTGCGCAGGTAGGTGATGCATGCCTGCAGTGACGTCTGGAAAGCGGGGTCATTGTTTGCCATGCAGCTGAGTAAAATAGCACAGCGGGCGCTGACATCGCTACTGGGCGGATCAAGTAATGCCCCATGATCGGCAAATGGAATCTCATTGAGGTATTCGTACGTATTATCAACATCGAACGAGGCAAAACCCCCATTGGCGGATTGCATGCCGCGAATCCAGTTCGCTGCACGCTGTATCGAGAATTGATAGTGATCGGTTTGTGTATGCTGATCGGCCTGACACATGGGCCAGGCAACAGCACTGGTGTCGTCCAGGTCGGGATAATGGCTGTTGCTAAACTGAAATGCCCAGCCGCCACCAGACAAGTCGGGGCGATGCATGCGCCAGTCACCCGGTTCATCCAGCAGTTGTTGTGCTTTCAGCCAGTCCAGCGCCCTGCCGGTGGCTGTAGATATTCTTTTGTTGTCTGCAGCGTGGGCGGGCTGTAACCCGATTTCGGTGTTGCTTTCCTGGAGCGCTAGCGTCGCCAGCGCCGTATCCCAGATGGGTGAGTTGCAGGGCTGGCAAAAAGCTTCAGTTTCCTTTACGACAAGTAAATCCTGCAACGCTTTTTTTGCTGTCTTTCTGTACGTATGGTCGGCGCTGTAACCCAGTGCATCAAGTGCTTCATAGGCATTGATCATGGCCGGAAATATGGCGCCCAGGCCACCATCGCCATTGAGCCTTTCAATAATCCAGTTTTCCGCTTTTTTCAGAGCGTGCTTGCGCAACCGCTCAGGAATGAATGGTTCAGTCAGACTGGTCAGGAATTCAAAATAGAGAAACAGGCGATTCAGGCCGGATCGGACCGGGAAATAATGGCGCCGTTTCTCCGGCAATTTGAGGATCAGTTCCGGAATATGAACCTGATGTGGGTTGCGGCTGTTGCGTTTCAGGGTGTAGAGAACCAGCAAAGGCACCATGACAGTGCGCGACCAGTATGAAACCTTGCTCAGGTGAAACGGAAACCAGCGCGGCAACAGCATGATCTCCACCGGCAAATATGGCACAGCCTGCCATGGGATCTGGCCGAACTGAGCCAGCATGATACGTGTGAATACATTACATTGTGTGGCCCCGCCCTGATTCAGAATAGCTTGCTTTGCCTTCTGCATGTGTGGGGCATCAGGGCTGTCGCCAGCCAGTTTCAGGGCATAATATGATTTTACCGAACAACTCAGGTCAATATTACCATCAAAATAGAGCGGCCAGCCGCCGCTTTTTAACTGCCGTGCCCGAATGTAGGCCGCTATTTTTGCCTGCAAGGTATCATCGATTTCATCCATATGATGCATCATCAGAATATATTCGGCCGAGATGGTGCAATCGGCTTCCAGATGAAATGACCAGTAGCCCTCTTTATTCTGGGTGAATAACAGTGCATCCGCAGCCGCTGCAATGGATTGATTTAATGCGCTTGTCGAAGACGCTGCAGTTGGAATCTTACCCGCATTTGCGCGCCCCGGACCCGCGTGTGCGGAAGTCCCGTCCTGCCCATCATTATAGCGAAATTGTGGTCTATTTTGCATGGTACCACACGATAATATTCCTTTTCATGTGCATTCTCATCCTTGTTTGTTCCGGTCAATGACTGTCTAATTTCCTGTGGTAAACAATAGTATAGTCTAACAGGAAATGAAATTATTACCCATATTCCGAATCGCAGTGTTATATTCTGTCAATGGGTGTTCTCTTTTTATTCTGTAATGACATGCAAGCAACCGTAAGAGCAAGCCGTATGTTTGCGACAACAAGTTGCGAGTCGCTGCCAGCCTTAACCGTTTGCGAGGCGTGTTCTGAGGAGGTTTGTTTTAGATGACTATTCCCTTACAGCAGAAGTTTCATGTAGGCCGTTATATTTTTCAGCAGAAGATGCGGGGAAACAGGCGCTATCCGCTGGTGCTGATGCTCGAACCTTTGTTTCGCTGCAATCTTGCCTGCTCCGGTTGCGGAAAGATCGATTATCCTGACGAGATACTCAATCAACGTCTTGGCGTGAAGGAGAGTCTGGCGGCAGTAGATGAATGCGGTGCGCCGATAGTATCGATTGCCGGTGGCGAACCGCTGATTCACAAAGACATGGCGCAGATTGTCGAGGGTATTGTGGCACGTAAAAAATATGTGTATCTGTGCACCAATGCATTGCTGTTGAAAAAGAAAATGGCCGAATATCAACCGTCGCCATATTTGACCTTTTCGATTCATCTGGATGGTTTGCGTGCCCGCCATGATGCATCTGTCTGTCAGGACGGCGTATTTGATCAGGCGGTCGATGCCATCAGTGCTGCTATTGCAAAAGGTTTTCGTGTCACTGTGAATTGTACCTTCTTTCAAGGCGAATCGGCAGAAGAAGCGGCGGAATTTTTTGATGCGATGATGGCACTTGGTGTGGAAGGTGTAACTGTTTCGCCTGGTTTCAGTTATGAGCATGCGCCGGCGCAGGATGTGTTTTTACAACGCACGGCGACCAAGCAGTTATTCAGGGATATTTTCAAATTGCAAAAGCAGCGAAAGAAACAGGGTATCCACTGGGCTTTTAATCAGTCCAGCATGTTTCTGGATTTTCTGGCCGGCAATCAGAGCTATCAATGCACGGCATGGGGGAATCCGACCCGCAATGTGTTTGGCTGGCAGAAACCCTGTTATTTACTGGTCGATGAAGGTTATGCGGACAGTTTCCAGTCACTGATGGATGATACCGACTGGGATTATTATGGCACCGGGCGCAACCCCAAATGTGCGAATTGCATGGCGCATTGCGGTTATGAGCCGACTGCAGTGTGTGATACCACTGAACATCCTATGAAAGCGCTTCGTGTTGCACTGTTCGGCCCGCGTACGGATGGCCCGATGGCAGCGGAGCTGCCTGTGTTGTATCAGGATAAACGCACAATCCCTATTCGGGTTGAAATTGATTAAGGTCCTGATTCCGGGGGCAATTTTAATGAAAAGATGCAGTGTTGCGCGTCATTCTGATATGAAACGCAGGACTGTATGCGCGGCGCTTCTGCTGTTTTTTTTCCATGCAGTTCCGATGGCGGGAATGGCTGCTGAAGTTACCGGGGATGTAGCTGTCGATGTGGTTGCTCATTTTCAATCGGTATTGTTATCCATTATGAGGGATGCAGATGGCTTGAGATTCAAGGGTCGTTTCGAGAAGCTTGAGCCGGAGGTGAAGCTAAGCCATGATCTTTTTGCTGTTGCACGCCTGACTACTGGCAGGTACTGGCGATCACTGGATGAACAGCAACAGGATCGTTTTATAGATACGTTTACACGGCTTGTTATTGCGACCTATGCTCATCAGTTCGACGGCTATGACGGTGAGTCTTTTAAAAGGAAATCCGCACGATCACTGAAGCGTGGACGTTTCCTTGTCCGCACTGAACTTGTAAAATCCAATGGCAAGGCTGTACATCTGGATTATGTCTTGCATTATCGCAAGGGGCGCTGGTCCATCATTAATATTATTGCCGATGGCGTTAGCGACCTGGCACTGAAACGTGTGGAATATTCGCATGTGCTGGCCAGAGACGGGTTCAATGTACTGGTTTCCATGCAGGAACGAAAAATCGCGCAATATAAGTGACTGCTATCGTATAGATAGCTTCGTCTTTCAAAACATTGTGGTTGGGCCCCAACTATTGCTATGAAAAGCTTCCATGATATTGTTCGCCCCCGTCGCCAAAAGGCGATGGACTTATAACGATTGGAAGGGTGGCAGAGCGGCTGAATGCACCGGTCTTGAAAACCGGCGAAGGTAACACTTCCGTGGGTTCAAATCCCACCCCTTCCGCCAGTTATAGCAAAAAACAGTGGCATGAACGGAGAGATGGCTGAGCGGCTGAAAGCGCGCCCCTGCTAAGGGTGTATAGGCTAAAACCTATCGAGGGTTCGAATCCCTCTCTCTCCGCCAGCATATAACAATTCAAATGCTTTTTCTGATCGGAAGCGCATTTGAAAGGGTGACAGAGAGAGGCTTGAGAACCCTCGCCGAGTTCGACGAATTTGCAGGACAGCAAATTCGAACGTTGCTTTAGCGACGGCTCCGCAGAGGTGGGGGGCATGGATGCCCGGAATAATCCCTCTTTCTCCGCAAGCTTTTAAAAGCTTGGGACAGAGGCATGAGAGTCCTCGCGGAGTTCGATAAATTTACAGGGATGTGAATTTAGATGGCCAACAGGCTGTCCGTAAGGGTGAGGGGCAAAAGCCCCGAATAACCCCTTGGTTTATTAGTTAATAACTGTTTGGTGGCGTTCCCGAAGATGTGAAAGATGATAGTTCCGAATCACTTCTCCGGGCCAGCTATTGCAGATAAACAGGAGACAGCTTGAAGCAACTTGCCCTGATCGCTATTGCCCTGTTGATGTTGTCTGCCTGTGAACAAAAGCAGCCTGATAAGATTCAGTGGCAGTTGCCGCTGCAGGCTCCTGATGATCCGCATGGTGGCAATGGTGATGCCACTGTACCTGAATGGGCTTCGGCCTTACAGGGAAAGGCGGAAGTGGTCTGGCTGCAGAAGAATACCACCAATTTATTTACCACCAAACTTGTCATGGGTGGTAGCGCAACGGTTAAGGATTGGGAAATTCACCTGCTTGGACTGGCTTCCGGGCTGAGAATTCAGAACAAAGCTTTTCTGAATGATCAAAATGTGGATAATCCCGCCGCCTTCGTTGAGGTAAGCCGCAACGGTAAGACTGTGTACCGTGGCTGGCTGTATAAAAAGTTTCCGGAATT
>WFUI01000242.1 GCA_015485035.1 Mariprofundus sp. | reverse complement strand
TCAGAAAACCGTATATCCCGGCTTCATTCATCTGCCGTATATCTTCGTGGCTGAAAATACCGGATTCAGTGATAATGGTTTTATTATCATCCACCTTGTTCAGGAGTGACAGTGTGGTTTGCAGAGATGTTTCGAATGTATGCAGATTGCGGTTATTGATGCCGATCAGCTGTGTATCCAGTTTAAGTGCGCGTTCCAGTTCCCCGGCATTGTGTACCTCCGGCAATACAGAAAGCCCCATTTCATGTGCGCATGCCGTGAGTTCGGCAGCCAGCACATCATCCAGCATGGCAAGTATAATCAGAATAGCATCCGCACCCATGACTTTTGCTTCGATGATCTGGTACGGATCAAGCATAAAATCCTTGCGGAGAATGGGTAGGTCAACCGCCTGGCGAATTGCGCTGACATAATCATCCGAACCCTGAAAATATTTTACATCGGTGAGTACAGAAAGGCAGCTTGCCCCGCCGCGCTGGTATGAGGATGCAATAGCAACCGGATCAAAATCCGGTCGAATAATGCCTTTGGACGGGCTGGCCTTTTTCACCTCGGCAATGACAGCATTATGTTCGCCTGCGATTTTGGTCTGCAATATGCCGGCGAAATCCAGCGGCGTGTGCGTGGATGCCAGCTTTAGCAGATCAGACGCAGAGTATTGTTGTTTGCACCGGGCAACCCACTCGCGTTTATAGGCTGCAATTTCATTCAGAATCGAAGTCATCGTTTTTCACCTTGAGTTAAAAGCCTTTCACCACAGAGTACACAGAGTTTCACCGAGTAAATTAAAATCAAAGGGTTCATGGGACTATCCTACCTTGAACTGCCGCAGAATGATCAATCATGGATCATGCGTTTGATACCGTTTTTTAATGAGCGGACGTTGAAGTTTATCAATAGGCCAATTTGTTTATTGGCCAGTTTCAGGTAGGTGAGTAACTGGGCTTCATGAATCGGCAGTAACCGATCAACAGCCTTTATTTCTACAATTATCCGGTTTTCAACCAGCATATCTATTTGATAACCTGCATCAATTTCTATCTCACCATATACGACAGGTAGTTGCACTTGCCTGCGTACCTGTACGTTATGCTTGTCAAGTTCATAGCAGAGACAATGTTCGTAAGCAGATTCCAGCAAGCCGGGGCCAAGTGCAGTATGAACGAGAAATGCGGTATCAAGCACATGCTGACTAAGCAGGTTTAACTCTGTGAAACTCTGTGTACTCTGTGGTGAAAGGTTCATGGTTTTGACTGTTGGGTAAATGCAACCAGGGCGTTCAGTGTTTCGGTGACTTTGCCGGAATCGATAGCCTTTGCAGCCATGGCAATACCTTCTCCAATACCATCCACCTTGCCGGCAACCCACAGGGCCGCGCCGGAATTAAGCAGGACGATATCACGCCCGGCACCCTGCTGGCCGGCAAAGATGTGTTTTAGAATGGCTGCATTGGTGCTGGCATCGTCTCCGGCCAGTGCTTCCGGTGTGGCATAGGGCATACCGAAGGCAGCCGGATCGATTTCAAAGTGGACAGGTTCCTGACCAGTCTGTACCAGTATCGCATCGGTGATCGCGGTCGTGGTAATTTCATCCAGGCCGTCGCGTCCATGTACAACTAATGCGCGCGTTGTGCCAAGTTGAGCCAGAGCACCAGCCACCAGTGGCAGTTTATCCCTGGCGAAAACCCCCAGTACCTGATATTCAGCGCTGGCCGGATTGGTCAATGGTCCAAGCAGATTGAAAATAGTGCGCACACCGAGTTCGCGTCGTACCGGTCCGGCATGTTTCATGGCCGGGTGCAGTGTTTGTGCAAACAGAAAGCCGATACCTGTTGCATCAATGCATGCTGCGACCTGCTCCGGGCTGATATCCAGATTGACACCCAGCGCCTCCAGTACATCGGCAGCACCGGATCTGGAGCTCATGGCACGGTTGCCATGCTTGGCTACCGGCACGCCGCAGGCAGCGACCACCAACGATACTGCTGTGGAAATATTAAATGTTTTGGCACCATCACCACCGGTACCACAAGTATCAATCAGGCCCGTGACTTTCGGGGATATTTTTGTTGAAGCTGCACGCATGGCTTTGGCTGCGCCTGCGACCACTTCAGCAGATTCCCCCCGAATCGACAATCCTGTCAAAATCGAAGCAATTTGCGCCTGCGTGACTTCACCATGCATAATAGCTGAAAACACGGCTTCAGCTGCAGCGCCAGTAATCTCATCCCCCGCCTGCAAATCCCTGATCATCCGCGCGACAGCTTCACACATCATTAACCTCTTTTTGAACCGCAAAAGACACAAAGGTACGCAAAGAAAAACCAGACAATAAGTTTAACCCGGGCAGAGACAATCGAACCATCAAGCTCCTTATGTGCAAAGGACTTTGACGTTCTTTCGCATACCTTTGCGGCACATCATTCATACTTTTATTTCCAGGAAATTTTTCAACATCTGGTGGCCGTGTTCGGTCAGGATCGATTCAGGGTGAAACTGTAACCCGAAAGTCGGATGTTCGCGGTGCCTCAATCCCATCAATTCACCCTCTGCCGTCCATGCGGTACGCTCCAGAC
>WFUI01000241.1 GCA_015485035.1 Mariprofundus sp. | reverse complement strand
TGCCGTTGCAGCAGCCACCTGAGTAACCAGCAAGGCCATACCTGCAGTACCGTCTGCAGCCAGTTCAGAACCGGCATTAAAGCCGAACCAACCGACCCACAACAGCGCTGCGCCTATCACAGTCAGCACCAGATTATGCGGCATCATTGCCTCTTTCGGATAACCGGTACGTTTCCCCAGCATCAGTGCACATACGAGACCGGCCACACCGGCATTGATATGCACCACCGTGCCGCCGGCAAAATCGAGGACACCATCATCCGCAAGAAGACCGCCGCCCCAGACCCAGTGACAAATCGGTGCATAAACAGCCAGCACCCACACACCGGTAAACAGCATCACAGCAGAAAATTTCATACGCTCGGCAAATGCACCGATAATCAGAACCGGCGTAATGATAGCAAATGTCATCTGGAAGGTAGCAAACACAGATTCCGGAATAGTCCCGGACAAGGTGTCGTAACCGACGCCTGAGAAGAATGCCTTGTCCAGCCCGCCGATAAATGCTGTACCCTCACCAAAGGCCAGTGAATAACCCAGCACAACCCACAATACGCTCATCAGTGAAGCGATAGCGATGGTCTGCATACACATGGATAACACATTCTTTTTGCGCACCATGCCGCCGTAAAACAGCGCCAGCCCCGGCAGTGTCATCAATAACACCAGCGCAGTCGCTGTGATCATCCAGGCTGTATCGCCTGAATTCAATGTGGGTGCTTCTTCGGCAAATGCCATGCCCGGCAGCAACAGCGCTGCAGGAAGCATCAAACCGATTTTAGATATGATGTTTTTCATTCGTTCCTCTCCCCTCTTATAATGCATCCGCATCGGTTTCACCGGTGCGGATGCGGACTACTTTTTCAACTTCTGATACAAATATTTTACCGTCACCAACTTTGCCCGAACGTGCCGCTTCAACAATGGCATCCAAAACCAGATCAACCTGATCGGCTGCCACGACAACGGAAATTTCAGTTTTGGGTACGAAATCAACGTTATATTCCGCTCCGCGATACAGTTCGGTATGACCCTTCTGGCGACCATGACCGCGTACTTCCGTCACAGTCAGGCCGTTAATACCGACTTCAATGAGTTTGTCTTTCACATCATCAAGCTTGAATGGTTTGATGATTGCTCGAATCATTTTCATACTTATTTCCTCCTGAGAATTGAGTGGTTTTAATAAACTTACGAATGAAAGGGTGGTCACAACCACCCTTTCTTCATATCCTGATTAAAAAGCTACATTCACACCGAATACGGCGTTGAAATCCGACTGTGTCTGATAAATGTAGCGCTTACCGTCCAATGCTCTTGATACAACAGGAATTACGGCAGTAAGCGAGGGTGTGATTGTAAGACCTGACACTTCGAAGTCCCTGCTCGCACCCACTGTAACAACCTGAATGCCATCATTGATCACGCCGGATAACTGGGCTGCAGAACGGGTAATATCATTGTTGTAAAAAGCAAATGAAACCGTGGTGGACAAGTCATAATCCCCCAGCGAGGTACTGACACCTGCGTCCAGCCAGATATCACCCTTGATATTCAGATTGTTTACCGGCACGCTGGCATCAGCAAAGGTATAATAAACGGTAACAAACGGTGAAATCATCGCATCATAAGAAATACCGCCATATACCTCGGCAAAGTTTGCCGTGGAATCCCTCATATAAGCGTAATAGATACCACCAACGGTATAACCAAAGTCACCGATGCTGCCGGAGTAATCCAGTGTCCAGTCGAATTCAATCGCATCCTGCCCGGCAAACTGTGGTGCGGGGGATGCAAAGGTATTGGAAGCCCATCCGGATGCACTCAAGGTACCCGGACCAATGTCAGCACTGATAGATACATCACCCTGTACGGCCGCCTTGTTAACGTTTTGAGGTGCACCGCGCCAGATGTACTGGTTGTATACGCCAATATCTCCGGCTACTGCCAGCCCTTCAGCCTGGGCTTCAATAGCACCTGTGCTCATGCCCATCATTCCAGCCATCAGCATTCCTAATAAAGTTTTTTTCATATCTCCATCTCCTAAATCTAAACATTGCCTATTTGTAGACATGCCAAACTTAAAGCATGTGTTATGCCAACATGCCAATTAATACATAATACAATAAAAACAACAGGTTATAAAGTATCTGCATAATCAAATGTGTATATGTTGCCTATTATTTATGCATATAAGTCTATTATTTACGCACCCGGCATTCCTGTAGTGCCAAAAGAGCGTGCTTCTATCAGGATAAGCTCGCAATTCGCAGATCATCGCTATAAACTATTTGTACAAGAATAATAAATTCAGGGACTAAAGGGTGATAAAATCTGGAAGCATGAATTGTGGCCGTGGCCGATGTGGTTGAGGCTATGAATAATCATCGCCCCTACCGTCCTGGTCTGGGTATGAATGCAGCCCTGAAAGAGATTGAGATACATCGTGGCAAATGGTTTGATACCGCTGTCGTGGATGCCTGCCTGGCTTTATGCCGTGAAAAAGGTTTTAGCTTTAAATAAATGCCTCAGCACGACAGGCTGGGAGAAACAAGGAGAGGCTAGCCAAAAAAATGATCGGCCCGGCTTTGTGCCCGGTTCATAGCCTGTTGCACGCGATTGAGTGCATCATCCAGATCATCATCGGGGTTAACCTTCACCGGATCACCAAATACAAATACACCACGCGTAAATGGCTGCGGGATATAAAAACGATCCCAGGAATTAATGCGCCAGTGGCGTTTGGTTGCATAGCAGACAGGAATTACAGGCAACCCGGATTTCATCGCCAATTGGACCGTTCCTTTCTGAACCACTTCACGCGGCCCTTTCGGACCATCGGGCGTAATAGCAAGATGTCTGTTCTCATCCTTCACTGCTCTGAGCATCTTCAACATGGCTCGGGCACCACCGCGAGTACTAGAACCACGAACAGTATCAATACCTAACAAATGCATGGCATCAGCAATAAAACCACCATCCCGATGTTCAGAGATCAGCATATAGCCATGCCAGACCCCCCCTCGGGAAAAACGGGGTATCATCAGCATTCGTGCATGCCAGAAAATATAAAGATTCCTCTGCGGATCATCCTGGCTATATGGTTTTCCGATTATTTCCCAGCGAACCGTATTAACCAGAAACAGATAAACAAGCTTGATCAGGCGTGGGATCAGCCAGATGATCAGTCGATCCTTCATCGTCTACACTTCTGTTTCAATCACAGATTCCTGAATATGGCTCTCAAATTGCAGATGATAAAGCTCTGCATACAAGCCGCCCTCGGCCAGCAAATCATCATGCCTGCCCATCTGGACAATACGGCCCTGATCCAGCACTACGATACGATCGGCATGTCGAATGGTAGATAACCTGTGTGCAATCACAATCACGGTACGCCCCTGCATCAACCGGTCAATGGCACGCTGTACCAGCCGTTCGGATTCCGTATCCAGTGCGCTGGTCGCTTCGTCCAGAATCAGTATCGGTGCATCCTTCAGCAATGCTCTGGCCATTGATAAACGCTGTCGCTGACCCCCGGAGAGAATCACGCCACGTTCACCAATGATTGTCTCATAGCCCTTCGGAAGCTTTTCGATAAATTCATGCGCATTGGCCGCCCTTGCCACCGCTTCAACCTTCTCCCGATCAATCTTCTCATGACCATAAGCAATATTGTTGAGCACCGTATCATTGAACAGAATGATATCCTGCGTGACCAGTGCAATCTGATTGCGTAACGAAGCCTGTGTCAGATCGCGTACATCAATGCCATCAATCATGACCCGGCCAGCCGTCGTATCCATAAAACGGGGCACCAGATTCACCAGTGATGTTTTACCGGCTCCACTTCGACCAACCAAAGCCACCACTTCCCCCGCCGCAACGGTGAAGCTGATATTACTGAGCACAGGTCTTTCTGTATTCGGATATTGCAGACTGACCTGCTCAAACGCAATTACATTGGAAAACGGCGGCAGTTCGCGAGCCTGCTCCTGATCCCGTACACTAATCGGTTCATCCAGCAGTTCGAAAATACGCTCACTGGCTGCCAGTCCCTGCTGAATATCATTATTGGCCCGGGACAAACGTTTAACCGGCTCATAAAGCATAATCACCGCAGCCAGAAATGACACCAGTGTCCCCGGAGTAGTCTCACCCGAGGCAACCCGCATACCACCATAAAGCAAAACACCGGCTATACCGAATCCGGCCAGCAATTCCATAATCGGAAAAGACAATGCATTCACCTTGAATACCTTGAGCTGGTGGGTAAAAAAATCACCGGTCAACTTCCGGAAACGACCGCGCTCATAGTCTTCCATGCCAAACGCTTTAACCACCCGAATTCCGCCAACCGTTTCCTCCAGCAAGCTGGTCAAATCGCCCATCGCAGCCTGACCGTCCAGCGTAGCATGTCGCATTTTTCGCCCAAAACGGGCAATCGGATAAACCACGACCGGAAATACCAGCATGGCAATCAGCGCCAGTAACCAGTCCTGTATAAAGATCACAGCCAGCAGAAACACAATGGATATGGCATCTCGCATCAATGCAGTCACAGCCGTACTGACCGCCGCCTGAACCAGTGTCACATCATAGGAAAGACGTGCCAGCAATTCGCCGGTTTTGCGGTGGGCGAAAAAATCCAGCGATTGTGCCGTCAGCCGTTTATAAAGAAGATTTCGTAAATCAAAAATAACCTTCTGGCCAATATAACCCATGGTATAGGCTTGCCCGAAATAGGCAGCGCCCTTAATCAGATAGAGTAAAATCACCAGCATCGGAATGATATAAATCAAATCTCCGTTCTTGCCCGACAGAGCTTCATCCAGTACCGGCTTCAATATCCAGGCCATGGCCGCCGTACAGGCCGCCAGAATAATCATGCACACAATAGCGATGCTTAAACGCCCTTTATAGGGGGTAAGAAATGCCAGCAGGCGGCGATATAAATGAGTTGATGAAGATTGCATGGTCATAATTATAACATATCAGACACAGATGCCACTGTGGTCAAACTGGTTCCCTGTGCGGGAGACGGCTGGACATGTTTGTTGCCAGCTTGCTGTAAACGGCCCATTTTGCGAAAAAAGTCGACGCTGGCATGAAACAAGGCCGTTGCCAGTTGTTTCTGATGTTTCTTGCTCTTGAGCTTTTTCTCTCGATCCGGATTGGAAATGTAATCAAGTTCAACCAATACGCTGGGGATTTCCATTGCCCCCAGAACGAAAAAACGAGCCCTTCTGGGTGTAGAGTGCTTGACCGGCCCGACTTTTCTCAACCTGTTCAGCACCTTTTCAGCAAGAATTTGTGAACTGTTCAAACTGTCGCGCCGAAACATATCATCAAGAATACGACTGACCAGTGGATCGTGTGTCTGTTCTGCAGCCACACCACCAACCTGATCGGCTGCATTTTCCTTGGCTGCCAGAGCCTTGGCTGCCCTGCTCTGGGTGGCACCACGTTCAGACAGAGTATAGGCACTGGCACCTTTCACACTACGCTTGCGAACAGCATCGGCATGAATACTGATCATCATGTCCGCATGTACCTTACGGGCCAGGTACACCCGTCGTCTCAATGGCACAAAATAATCACCCTTGCGAATCAGTACAGCCCGCATGCCAGGTTGTTTATTAATGATAGAGGCCAGTTGTTTTGCCACTGCCAGTGTTACTGTCTTTTCTTTCAATCTGTGTGGCCCGATAGCACCGGGATCTTCTCCTCCGTGTCCTGCATCAACAGCAATGACAACCTCCTGTTTGCTCGACCCCTTTCTGGCGCTAAGCGCAGTACCGGTTGTTTTTTTATTCCGCATCAGGTCTACAACAAGCCGATACGGCTTACCATGCAACGGTTCGAGTAAAAAGGAACGAGGCTGAACCTTTTCTTTAACATCGATCACTATGCGCAGCGCCCCGTTTTTGGATTTGCCATGCCGTAGTCCCTGAATAACCGGATCAGGTAACGGCAATTTTTTTACATCGGCTTTCAGGCTGGTCTTCTCCATATCGATAACAACACGTTCCGGCTTATGCAGCCGAAAAAGTTTATATGTCATTTTCTGATTCAGATCAAATACCAGACGGGTATGATCCGGAGCTGTCCACAAACGAACATCACGGACAACGGTAAGATTCGCAGCCGATGCCACAGATGAACACATCAGTAATATCATCATGGCTGGCAGGTATGCCGATATTAGATACCGTAATTTCATTGCCCGCTTATACTCACAAGGACTGCTGTCTTTGCAAGACTTGCAGTGCCCATCCACAGGAGCAAAACTTCCCCTTCTGGTGAGCTGATAAAATCATATCAACAAAACCGTGGGTTATCAGCCTGTCACTTCACCCTGCCATATGTATCGTCGAAACGTTCAATATCATCTTCTCCCAGGTAATCACCCACCTGAACCTCGATCAATTGCAAAGGCAGACTACCCCGGTTTTCAAGCCGATGAATTTCCCCGATCGGAATATATGCACTGCCATTCTTGCCCACAGTCTTGACCAGATCACCACAACTCACTGTGGCAGTCCCGGCCACGACCACCCAGTGCTCGGAACGGTGCTGATGCGCCTGCAAACTAAGACGTCCACCCGGGATGACTTCAATGCGCTTAAGTTTATATCCTGCATTATGGTCTTCCAGAACCGTATAACTGCCCCATGGCCGGCGTACGGTGACATGTTCAAGATGATAACTACCACTTCCTTCCTGTTTCAGCGAATCAACAATCTCACGAACCCGCTGACTTTCACCAATCTTGCATAACAGGATGGCATCCGGAGTTTCCACTGCAATAATATTTTCCAGACCGACTGCTGCGATCAGGCTTTTCTCACTACGCAGCAACGAACCCTTGCAATCAATGGCCAGTACATTGCCACTGATCTCGTTACCGTTCTCATCCTTTTTTGCCATCTCATGTACGGCATCCCAACTGCCGACATCCGACCAGCCAATATCTGCCGACACCAGAGATACGATTTCCGATTGCTCCATAACGCCGTAGTCAATCGAGATATTCGGCATCTTATCAAAGGAGTCACGAATCACCTCCTGCCATAACTCACCATCATTCCACCTGTTTCTCATACCTTCGAGCACAGTCCATACGTCCGGCAGATACTTCTCTATTTCACCCAGAATAACAGAGGCTTTCCACACAAACATGCCGGAATTCCAGTAATAATTACCATCATCTATCATTTTCTGTGCAGTGGCCAGATCAGGCTTTTCAATAAACCGCAATACCGCATGAACATCGCTTTCACTATCTTCAGTCTGAATATACCCGAAACCGGTTTCAGGACCCGATGGAACAATCCCAAAAGTGACAATGCGCCCGGCCTCTGCAACCTGAACAGCTTTTTTAAGGCAGCGTCTGAAAGCCTTCTTTTTTTTCACAATGTGGTCGGCCGGCAGCACCACAATGACCGGATCACCATCACAATTATCCTGCAACAGTGCCGCTGAAATTGCGATAGCCGGCGCTGTATTACGTCCGCACGGTTCCAGTATTGTATTCAGCCCATCCAGCTCAGAAAATGCTTCGCCTGTCGCATGCGCTTCTCCGGTAACCACATATACATCTTCTTCTTCAATCATCGGACTTAAACGTCCGATGGTGGCGCTCAACATGCTGTCCACACCATTGAGGTTCAGAAACTGCTTAGGCAACTGCTGGCGTGATAATGGCCATAGACGACTACCTGAGCCTCCTGCCAACACCACTGCTTTTAATAAACTGGCCATGTATTGTCCCTCTGAATCATTTCAAACTTAATATTAAATCATTTAAAGACTTATCAACAGTGATTTATTCTTCATGCATTCGTGCGGCTATGGAATCACTATAAACTCATATCAGCCTCAACCAAGTGGTTGTAGCATGGACATCATTCATCCTATGATCCACGAACAACAGCAATATTATCCCTTCAGACGAAAATAAACAGAAGACCTGAACTTCCGCCTACCTTGCAGCCTCTTCGGTTCGTTGTTTGAACCGGCGACTTACATTCATCGTGATAAACAACCAAAGCAGGCACAAGGCTATATTTGTACCAACCAACACCATGGCAGGCAAAGCCAATACAGAAATCACAATAAAAATCATGCCTCCCTGGATCAGATCACCAAAACGGGTGAAAAATGTATTAATAGCCAGCATGCCCTCATATCGGGAAAACTGATCCAGCGGCAGGAACAGAATCTGTTTGGTTGTATTAGCCACTGAATAATCGATACTGTTGTCAGCTATTTTCACAATGGCAAACCAGGCCAGTACTGGAAAGATCAGAACCGACACATACATAGCCAGGTTGATTACTGCCAGACTGATCAATGCACCGCCCACACCAATGACCTGATACATCGGCCTTACTACGAAAGCCTGTAAAATCAGTGTCGCAATATTGACATATAAATAAAATGTTGCATAAAACGCACCAATCTCATTCCCGCTTTTTTCAGCCGTCACGAAATCGGCAAGAATAAATTCACCGGTTGAATTAATCAGATTTAGCAATACAACCGATGCAGCAATCCAGCGAAGGTATGGCATATCCATGACCCGTTTTAACCCGCCAAGCAAATGTTTGATTGATTCCCCATCACTATCAT
>WFUI01000240.1 GCA_015485035.1 Mariprofundus sp. | reverse complement strand
GATATCCCCTGGGCGCATCTCGATATTGCGGGCACTGCCTGGAACATGAAGGGAACTGACCTATCCGCCAAGGGTGCAACCGGCGCTGGTGTACGACTGGTACTCAATTACCTGATGAATAAGGCCAACCGGGCGAAGTGAAGCGGATGTCTCATAGATCGAACTGCCCTCGATTTCTATATCATACAATTCTGTCGCCTGTTTTGGGAATGGCAGGTACGCAGGACATTTACAGACAAACGGGGAGATGCAATCATGAAACCCTTTAAACAATATGTTCCGGGTTTCATAATTACAGGTACAGGAATGATATGAAGCAAAAATCCAGAAATATCAGTGATCACTACCAGGCTGTGACAATAAATCTGATGAGTGGAGAAACGATTGAAGGCTATTTGCCCGGCTTTTCCCCCATTATGTCAAAACTGCATTTCTTTGAACAAGGCGAGGCAGGTCAAACATCACCCCGCAAGCTGGATGTCAAAGATATCGTCTATATCGGACTGCACCGGCCTGCCGGGGCTTCTGCAAACCAACCCGGCAACTTGAAGCCTGCGGATACATTGAAGATTATCACAGTAAACCTGGAACGTTTCAATGTGCTTGCTTCGCCCTCGACATCGAATACACCCGGGTTTTATGCCACCATAAAAGATAGTAGCCGTCCTTATGAACGTATCTTCTTCTATCATCATGGTATCCGATATCAGGAAAAATCAGATCGAATTGGTGATATTCTTCTTGAACAAGACGTTGTTGACGCTAAAGAAATACAACGGGCGCTCAAAATCCAGTCGCAAAGCAAACCGCCTATTGGTCATATACTCAAAAAACAGGGAAAAGTAAGCGATAAGGATCTTGCTACCGCCATGGAGACCCAGCAACGCCAACGCATGAAAATGGGGGACCTTCTCGTTGATCAGAAACTGGTCTCCCGAAGTGACATCCATGAAGCGCTCGAACATCAGTCATTAGCCGGTGACAAGCCTCTTGGCCATATCCTGAAAAGCAAAGGAAAGATCGATGAGCGCCATATTACTACAGCACTGGAAATACAGCGCCGTCACAAGATGCGACTGGGTGAAATTTTGACCGAAGCCGGTTTGATTTCTGATGAAGACCTCCAGCATGCATTGGAAGAACAGAAGAAACTTGGTCTACGGCTGGGAGAGGTTTTGCTCAATGAGCATGCGATTACTGAAGAAGATTTGCTTTCTGCACTGTCCAGGAAATTCCGCCTCCCCACGGTTGATTTGAATACGTACGAAATCAATCCTCTGGCTGCTGATGAAATAAGCCGTGATATCATTGAAAAGTATAAGGTTCTGCCTATTGATGTGGACGAGCATTCGCTGACCATTGCACTTTCCGACCCCATGGAACTGGAAGCCTATGATAGAATCAGTTTCAAAACAGGCAAAAAAATACACGAGGTTCTGACCTCATCTTCACAGTTAGAGCGCCGAATTCAACAATACATGAAAGAAGAGCCTATGGATGAAGAGCTGTTCTGCGAGTTTCTGCATCAGGGCACTGAAGACGAGGACGGGCCGGTCAATGAACTGGAAATCACCCATGCTGCTGAAGATGCGCCTATCGTCAGGCTGGTCAACCGGATTATCCGCAACGGCCTGAGGAAGAAGGCATCTGATATTCATATCCTGCCACAGGCAAACAAGATCATTCTGGCCTACCGGCTTAATGGTCAGTTGCTGGAAGAAAGCGCTCTGGATAAAAACCTGCATAAACAGATCGCTGCACGCATCAAAATCTTGTCCGGCATGGATATCTCCGAGCAGAGAATGCCCCAGGATGGCAAAATGCTGCTGCGCGATGGTAGCAAGAAATATGAATTCCGTGTGTCCTGTATCCCTAATTCATTCGGTGAATCAATGGTGTTGCGTATCCTGAATAAAGACATGGCTGTTGAACTGGATGTGCTCGGTTTACGTGAAGATGATATGAAAAAGCTTGCGACCATTGCACGCAAACCATACGGTCTGCTGCTGGTCACAGGACCTACCGGCTCCGGCAAGTCCACGACTCTGTTCGCCGTGCTGAAATCAATCCAGCATTTGCCCGCCCACATTCTAACCATTGAGGACCCGGTAGAATCCGAAATACCCAGGGCCAACCAGATTCAGGTCAACCATAAGATTGGCATGACTTTTGCGCGAATTCTTCGCAATGTACTCAGACACGATCCTGATATTATTATGATTGGTGAAATGCGTGATCCGGAAACTGCCGAAATTGGTATCGAAGCGGCCCTTACCGGCCACCTGATGTTCTCCACCCTGCATACCAACTCCGCTGTGGATACGATCATTCGCCTCAATGATCTGGGTATACCCAATTACCTGATTGCACCGGCGCTGCTTGGTGTGATTAGCCAGAATCTTCTGAAAAAGCTCTGCCTGAAATGCCGGGCCGAACTGGCAAGTAATGATCCGGCTTTCACCATAGTACAGGACCTTGGCTTTACCCCCCCTGAAAAACTGTACAAAGCTGTTGGCTGTGAACACTGCAATCAAACCGGCTATGCAGGACGCATCATGTCCTACGAATTCCTCGTGGTGAATGAGAAAATAAGGCAAGCCATTCACGATGGCGTAAAGGGTAATAAGATGCAGAAAATAGCAGCAGAAAATGGCATGCAGCCAAAAGCCGAATCAGCACTTAAAATGGCTGCAGACGGGATTATCGATTACAACGATTTTATCTATTCTGTGATGTAATAAACAAAAAGGTCTCGGGCAAATATCCGCACCCCGGCACTGATGATTAAACTCGTTTTTTACTCCGCTTTATTGCCTGTGCCCTGCGCCATTTTTCGATTTCAGCATGATTGCCCGATAGCAATACCTCCGGCACGCCTTTGCCTTCAAACATTTCCGGCCGGGTGTAGTGCGGCCAGTCAAGGATACCTTCTTCTGTAAATGAATCGAGCACAGCTGATTCAGGGCTACCCAGCACTTCCGGCAATAATCGAATCACTGCATCCAGCACACATAGCGCTGCAGGCTCACCCCCTGATAGCACATAATCACCCAGCGACAATTCTTCATCGACATAATCACATATTCTTTCATCAAACCCTTCGTAACGACCACAGAGCAATGTAATGCCGGACTTTTCAGTGAATTCCAGCGCCTTGGCCTGTGTAAAACGAGCACCCGAAGGTGTAAGCATCACCACATGGGTGTCAGGATGTCTATCGCGTGCGGCACGGATCGAGGCGACTACCGGCTCCGGCTTCATCAGCATACCGGGACCGCCACCGTATGGGGAATCATCTACCTTGTGATGTTTATCAGTGGCAAAATCACGGATCTGGATTGCATCAACTGAGACAATCCCCGCTTCGATGGCTCGTTTTGGAATCGAGCATGATAGCGGCGAATCAAAGAATTCAGGAAAGAGGGTCAGAATCTGGGCGTAAAACATGCATCCATCCCTTCAGGCATATCGACCACAATGACGCCGTCATCGAGATTAACCTCGGTAACAACCTGCCCGGTAAAAGGGATCAGCCATTCGCCCTGCAATTCAGCTCCTTCCACTGTTTTCACCAGCAGGTTGTCCTGAGCGCCATACTCTTCCAAAGCAGTGACTGTCCCCAGCAATTCACGACTGCCTTGTCGAACCACCTGACAGCCGATCAATTCCACCCACAGATATTCGTCTTCATCGCTTTCCACTTCATCAGACGAAATCCAGATTTTCAGACCCTTTAGAGCTTCAGCACTGCTGCAGTCAATCACACCTTCGATTTCGGCCAGCATGCGTTTACCATGCTGCCAGCAGCGCTTGAGTGCATAGGCCTTGGCGGTTTCGGCAGTCTCTCCCAGCCACCAACAAGAATACCCGGCGACCGCATCCGCGGGCCGGGTATGTGAATAGACGATCAGTGCACCTTTGAGGCCATGCGCCCCAAGAATATCACCAACATGCAAATATTTGTTACGAACCATCGACAAAGCCTGTGTCAGGCTTCAGTCAGGGTCAATTATGCTGATGCCTTGCCAATCAGGTTGGCGACGCGGTCAGATACTTTCGCGCCCTGATCAGTCCATGCCTTGACCCGATCCAGATCCAGCTTGATCACTTCCGGTTCCGTGCAAGGGTCGTAATAGCCCAGCTTCTCGATGAATGCACCATCGCGACGCTTGCGCTCGTCCATTACAACGACAGAATAAAAAGGACGCTTCTTGCGGCCACCACGGCTCAAACGAATAATTGTTGCCATATTAAGTACTACCTCCGAAAAACAGGCGGCGCACTATAGAGATATAACGTGTCGCTCGCAAGATGCTTTTCCTGATCTTTTTTACATCTTCGGCATGCCCGGTGGCATTCCACCGCCCATACCTCCAAACTTGCCCATCATCTGAGCCATCATGCGGCGACCCTTGCCGCCTTTCATACGCTTCATCATTTTTTGCATCTGGGCGAACTGTTTGAGCATGCGATTCAATTCAGGCACGCTGGTTCCGGAACCCATTGTTACACGCCGTTTACGACTGCCGTTTAACAGTTTGGGATATTTACGCTCTTTCGGCGTCATTGAATAGACCATCGCCTGCATGCGCTTGATCGGCTTATCATCCATCTGATCAAGTGCGCCCTGTGGCAGGTTCATACCAGGCATCATTTTGAGCATACCGGCCATGCCTCCCATATTCTGCATCTGACCGAGCTGCTCGGCGAAATCTCCGAGATCGAACTGCCCTTTTTTTATTCTTGCGGCAGCCTTTTCCGCCACCTTCTGATCGACTGTGGATTGAATCTTCTCCACCAACCCGACCACATCACCCTGCCCCAGAATTCGCCCGGCCATGCGAGCCGGATCGAACAGTTCAAATGCCTCAATCTTTTCACCGGTACCGACATACCGAATCGGGACACCGGTACTATGTGCTACCGACAATGCCGCACCGCCGCGCACATCGGCATCGGTCTTGGTCAGAATACAGCCGGACATATTTACCGCTGCATGAAATTGTTCGGCGATCTGTAGTGCCGTCTGACCGGTCATGGCATCGAGTACCAGCAAACGCTCGGTCGCGCCTACCGCATCTGCCACAGCCTTGATTTCGGCCATTAAATCATCATCCACCACCTGACGACCGGCGGTATCGAGAATCAAGACATGGTGTCCATCACGCCCGGCTTGCAATACAGCCGATTTGGCCAGATTGGCCGCGCTAGAGCCTTCGCCGACGATATAGGGTACATCCACCTGTCCGGCCAGCACCTGAAGCTGTTCACGCGCCGCAGGACGGGTTGCATCCACCGAAGTCAGCGCCACTTTTTTACCTTGTGATACGAGCAATCGAGCCAGCTTGCCGGCAGTGGTCGTTTTACCCGCGCCTTGCAAACCGCACAGCAGAACGACAGACGGAATTTTGGATAAATCCAGATCACGACGCTGGCCACCCAGCAAATCAGTCAACGCATCATTGAGAATCTTGATGATCACCTGGCCTGGCTGCAGGCTCTTCGCCACATCCGCGCCCAGCGCCCGTTCCTTGACCTCAGCCATCAGATGGCGAACCACCGGCAAAGCCACATCGGCTTCGAGCATAGCCAGACGCATTTCACGCAGCGTTGCATCCAGATCAGCCTCGGATACACGCGCAGAACCGCGCAGCTTTTGCGCGATATTACCAAACTTCTCACTTAAACGACTAAACATTATTTCTCCTGCTATCCGGTGAAACCATATCCGATCGAAACCTTAAACGATCATACCCGCACCAACGGTATTGTTGGTGAATGTATCAATGACAATAAAACTGCCGGTCATGCGATTATCGGCATAGCTGTCGCAATGAATCGGCTTCATTAACTTGAAGGTGATCTGCCCGATTTCATTCATGGCCAGTTCATCCGCGTCATCCTTGCTCAGGGTATGAATATCACGGCGGAAATCGATACTGGCAACCATCGCCTTGACGCTATTGGTGGTGTGTTTGATGATATATTTTTTGCGTACAGAAAGCGGCTCATCACCAATCCAGCAGACATTGGCTACCAGCTCTTTGCTATCCGATGTCTCGCCACCAATGTGCACCAGCATATCGCCGCGCGATAAATCAATTTCATCATTCAGCGTCAGCGTAATACTCTGCGGCGCAAAGGCTTCTTCGAGATTGCCATCGAAGGTGACAATCTCTTTCACAGTCGATGTATTGCCACTCGGAATCGCTTTCACTGCATCACCGACTCTCACCGTACCGGAAGCAATTGTACCCATAAAACCACGATAATCCGGCAAATCAGGTGTTTGGGGGCGATTAACCAGTTGTACCGGCAGACGGAAGGGTTTTGTATCCACATCATCCAGCACAGGCAGGCTTTCCAGTGTTTCCAGCAGCGTCTTGCCCTCGTACCAGTCCATATGATTGCCGCGCACGGCGACCATATCGCCATCCAGCGCCGACATCGGCAGGCAAATCAGATCTTTCACGCCCTGCCTGGCGCAATATTCATTCATCTCGGCACGGATATTTTCAAATACAGCCTGATCGTGATCGACCAGATCCATCTTGTTGACCGCCACAATCAGATGCGGAATACCCAGCAGTCCCAGAATATGGGTGTGGCGTTTGGTTTGCGGCATGACGCCGTTACGCGCATCAATCAGGATAATAGCGGCACTGGCAGTTGAAGCACCAGTCACCATATTGCGGGTATATTGCTCGTGCCCCGGACAATCGGCCATAATAAACTTGCGTTTCGGCGTGGCAAAATAACGGTAGGCCACATCGATCGTAATTCCCTGCTCGCGTTCCGCCGACAGGCCATCAGTCAGCATAGCCAGATCAATCTCGGCAGCTGATGCGATGTGTGTTGTACCCTTCTTTTTGCGCACAGCCAGCAACTGATCTTCAAATGCTCCTTTGGTATCCACCAGTAAACGCCCGATCAGAGTTGACTTACCATCATCTACACTGCCCACCGTCACCAGGCGTAGCAATTCTATCTCTTCAGCAACCTTCAAATTCAATTCAGTCATTTCCCAAACTCCATAAAACTGTTCACGAGCACCTCAATAAAGTGCCCTTATCACCTGGAAAGAACATCGAACCTTCGCTGCTGTTTCCAGCAACAGGTCATAGATGTCCTGATTACGTATCAATCAAAAATACCCTTCTTTTTTCTTGTCTTCCATACTGTTGGACCCGTGATCGATAATACGTGTTTCCCGCTCAGAGCGGCGTGCAGCTGCTGCTTCAATAACAATCTCATCCATATTCGTTGCATCCGAACGTACCGCGCCTGTACACGGGCTACAACCCAGAGTTCGGAAGCGCGACATGACCATCTTGGGCTCCTCTCCTTCCAGCAACTGATCCTTCATCTCTTCATAATAGGGGATCAACAGATGCTTGCGCTCTACCATCAAACGTTCCTTGGCAAAATAAAGCGGTACAATCGGGATATTCTCTTCACGGATATAGAGCCAGATATCCATCTCGGTCCAGTTGGAGATAGGGAACACGCGTACGCTCTCTCCTTCATGGATTCTGCCGTTGTAGATATTCCACAACTCGGGGCGCTGATTCTTAGGGTCCCACTGGCCGAATTCATCTCGCATTGAAAACACGCGCTCCTTGGCTCGGGAACGCTCTTCATCACGGCGAGCACCACCGAAGGCAGCATCATATTCACCTTCTTCCAGCGCATCGAGCAAACCCTGCGTTTTCAAAGCGCCACAGCAACGAGCCACCCCAAAATCTTTCGGATTCATACCTTTGGCAATCGCGTCTTCATTACGACGTACAATCAAATTCACACCGACTTTCTTGCAGAATTCATCGCGGAATTCATACATCTCCTTGAACTTGAAGCCGGTATCGACATGCAATAGCGGAAACGGCAACGGGGCCGGATAAAATGCCTTGCGTGCCAGGTGCAGCAGCACACTCGAATCCTTTCCCACCGAATAGAGCATAACCGGATTACGGAACTCCGCCACGACTTCGCGGATGATATGAATCGATTCCGCCTCCAGCGCTTTAAGCTGTGTCAGTTTATGTTCAGACTTGTTACCTTCAGACATCAACGTCTCCTACTTTTCTTCACATCTATTGGCCATCTGCTGGGGTTTAATAGTATCAGCAACAGCCACCATAATCACAAATCAACCACGAATGCCAAATCCGATGATTGGCCACCAGTGCCGCACAATCACGATAAACAACAGCAATGCAGTCAGAGACAATACACCACCAAATCGCAACATAGCCAGGCGTTGCACAAATCCTGTTCCATAAATCATGGCATTGGGAGGCGTCCCCATTGGCAGCATGAAAGCGAAGCCTGCAATAATACCAACGGCCAATGCCACTGTCAGCGGATCAATGCCTGCGGAAAGTCCTACCGGGATCGCGACAGGCAACAGAATCGCCACAGCCGCCGCATTGCTCACACCTTCAGTTAACAGCAGCGTCGCCAACGTCAGCACAATAATGAGTGCCAAACCTACAACACCTTCCGGAAAGAATTGCATAGCCAGCCATGCACCGGCTCCACTCACACTCAATGCTGAGCCAACAGCAATCGCACCACCATACATCAGCACAACACTCCAGCTCACCTGGCTTTCAATCTCGTCCCAACTAACCAGCCGCAAGCCAAACATCGCGGCCACGCTGAGCAAGGCAATGGCCGCGAGCGATGTGGAATGGCCACCCACCATCCAGGCGACAACGGTGAAACTGAGCAGCCCGCCCATCAGCCAGCCACGCAGCTCAAGATTGCCCAGT
>WFUI01000239.1 GCA_015485035.1 Mariprofundus sp. | reverse complement strand
GTGTGATGCCGAACTGGTTACCGGCGTAAAACGTGATATATCACTGTTGCAACGAGTCAATGCTGAAGCCTGCGATAAGGTGACGGTGTTGGATATCTCGCTGGACAAAAACCGTGATCACCTGGTTCGATTGCTTGAGGCTGGTGCCTCTGTTCAATATTTTGACCATCATTTTGCCGGCGAGATTCCTGTATCAGCCAATCTGGATACGCGTATTAATACATCTGCCGACACTTGTACCAGTCTGTTGGTGAACGATTATCTGCATGGTGCATACCTGCCTTGGGCTGTGACCGCTGCATTTGGAGATAATTTGTTCGATGTCGCTCGTGCGGCGGCGGCCCCATTGGGGTTGTCTGATGCAGAGTTACGGCAGCTTGAGTATCTGGGTACGCTGATCAATTATAATGGTTATGGGGTCACACTGGATGATCTCTATTTTGCACCGGATGTTCTGTACAGGGAACTTCAGCCGTATGCAGACCCGTTGCAGTTCGTGGCCGAGGCACAGGCCTATCGTATACTGGCCGACGGGTTTACTTCAGATATTGAGCAGGCGCGGGAGTTGGTTGCGGAAATCGAGACGGAATCCATCAAGGTGCTGCTGTTGCCGGATGCGGCATGGACGAGGCGTGTGTCCGGTGTATTTGGTAATGAACTGGCGCGCGGAGCACCCGATCGGGCGCATGCTCTGATGACGCTGCTGCCGGAGGGCGGTTACCGGGTGAGTGTACGGGCACCACTGAACAATAAAGCCGGTGCGGATGAACTTTGTATGCAGTTTCCATCCGGCGGTGGACGGAAAGCTGCAGCCGGGGTCAATGCTTTACCGACAGCGATGTTTGATCATTTTATAGACGCATTCAGGCATATGTATGAGCGCTGACCGTTCAGTTATTGCGGGCATTCATGCTGTCAAACACGCACTGGATGCCGGCGACCCGATTGAAGAATTGCTGATCGAAAAGGGCAAGCGGCATCCGCGAATCAATGAGTTGATTCATCTGGCCAAAAAAGCCGGTGTTCGTTTTTCCTTTGTACCAAGGCAGGCCTTGATTCGTTTGTCCGGAAGCGTGCCGCACCAGGGCGTGGTGGCGAAAATGGCAACAGCGGGCGTAATGCGGCTGGGCTCTTTTGAGGACTGGTTGAAGACACTGGATATGGGGCAGTCACCGCTGGTGTTGTTGCTGGACCAGGTGACGGATCCACATAATCTGGGCGCGTGCGTGCGTACTGCGGAAGCAACAGGTTGTGCGGCTGTTATTGTTCCGAAGGATCATGCTGCCGACTTGCACTCGCCGGTAGTGGCAAAATCAGCTTGTGGCGCACTGGCACGATTACCTGTGTTGCAGGTGACTAATTTAAAACGCTGTATTGAACAGTTACAGCATAAGGGGTTCTGGACTGTCGGGTTGGCCGGAGAGGCGGGTGCTTCAATTTATGATGTGAACCTGTCAGGGGCAACGGCTGTGGTGATGGGGTCTGAAGGTAAGGGGCTAAGGCGGCTGGTGCGGGAGACCTGCGATCAGTTGATCAGGATTCCCATGCCGGGTTTGGTCGAGTCGTTAAATGTGTCGGTGGCGACCGGTGTGGCGCTGTTTGAAATCAACAGGCAGCGTGATGCGGGCTGAGAAGTCAGGCGGCAACTTTTTCAGTTGTTTCAGGTTTTGAAATACGGACAAACTTTTGACTGCAATACTGACACTGACCGGAACCGGTTTTCAGGCTGATATATACTAACGGATGCTGTCCGTTGTCGGAGCAGGACACGATTTCTTCTGTTGCCTTGATGATGTCGTTGCGCATTGGTGTGCTCCCGTGTTTGATCTGTGTCCCTGTGTAAAAAAGCGGGCGAATTGTGTCGGGGGAGCGTTTAATGTCAAGTTTCGTATGGCAATGATGGCAAGGAGTGGATAATGAATGGAGCCGACAGAGTGCTGATTGAAGGTCTTGAAGTGCGCACGGTTATTGGTATTTACGACTGGGAGCGCGAAATCAGGCAGACCGTGCGCCTCGACCTGGAAATGGCATGGGATATATCCAGGGCAGCACAAACAGACAGTATTGAAGATACGCTGGACTATAAAGCTGTATCCAAGCGGTTGATTGCCTTTGTTGAGTCTTCCAGCTTTGGTCTGATCGAGTCGCTGGCCGAGCATTGCGCTGACATTGTACTTCATGAGTTCGGTGTGCCCTGGCTGCGCTTGAAGATGTCCAAACCCGGTGCAGTGCGAGGCAGTGAGAATGTCGCAGTGCTGATTGAAAGGGGTGGTCATGGCTGAGGTGCTGGTGGGCATGGGCTCCAACATCGAGCCTGAAGATAATTTATTGCGCGCAGCAGCAGCGCTGCGCGCCGAGTTCGGGTATGTGAAGTTTTCGTCTGTCTATCGCTCGCCGGCAATTGGCATGGATGGCGATGATTTTCTCAATGCCTGTTGTGTGTTTCATTCAAATCTCGGGCAGTCCGATTTGCGCCGCCGCATGAAAACGCTGGAAGATGCCCAGGGGCGTGATCGCTCCTGCGGTTCATGGAAGCCGCGCACACTTGATCTGGATATATTGATGTATGACGGAGAGGTGATGGACGATGAGTTGTATCAGTATGCTCATGCGTTTGTGCCAGCCTCCGAACTGGTGAAGATCGAAAAATCCGCCCCGTGCACCGGACAATTAACCTCAGTGGGTTTGCGCTTGTAAAACGGCCTGATAGCCCTACAATTCAGCAACCGCTGTGTGTGTGCATCAGGAGGCGGCCAGACAATCCGGAGAATAATGCATGTTGATCGCTGTTCCAGCCGAAACACAATCCCATGAAAAACGCGTGGCAGCTACGCCCGAGACGGTGAAGAAATTCATTGCCGCCGGTTGTGATGTGGTGCTTGAAAAAGGCGCCGGTACGCTCGCCAACTACCCGGACAACGCCTATATCGAGCAAGGAGCCCGGGTAGTCGATGGTTTTGCATCGGCCTGTGCCGATGCCGACCTGGTGTTGAAGGTGAGCCCGCTCAATGCGGACGAGCTCACGCATGTCAAACAGGGGATGACGGTGGCCAGTCTGATGGCGCCATTCAGTAATCCGCTATTGCAGGATTATGCCGATGCCGGTCTTTCCTGTTTTTGTATGGAAATGGTTCCGCGTATTTCGCGGGCTCAAAGCATGGATGTGCTGTCTTCACAGGCCAATATCGCCGGTTATAAGTCGGTATTACTGGCCATGGAGCACTACCAGCGATTTTTTCCGATGTTGATGACGGCTGCCGGCACGGTGCAGCCGGCCAGGGTGCTGGTGATGGGTGCCGGCGTGGCCGGGCTGCAGGCCATTGCTACAGCGCGACGTATGGGGGCGAGTGTCGAAGCTTTTGATGTGCGTGCTGCGGCCAAGGAGCAGGTGGAGAGCCTGGGGGCGAAATTTGTCGAAGTGGCGGCTGATGCTGATGCTGAAGATGCAAGTGGCTATGCCAAAGAGATGGATGATGACTACAAACGACGTCAGGCTGAACTGATCGCTGAGCATGCCGCCAAATCGGATGTTATTATTACTACAGCATTGATTCCCGGACGGCCTGCTCCTGTATTGATTACCGAAGAAATGGTGCAGAGTATGAAGCCCGGCTCGGTGATTGTTGATATGGCTGTTGAATCGGGTGGGAACTGTCCGTTATCCGAGCCGGATGCAGTGGTAATCAGGCATGGCGTGACACTGGTCGGCATTACCAATATCCCGTCTCTGATGGCCACCGATGCCAGTAGCCTGTATGCACGCAACCTGTTTAATTTTATCTCACCGATGTTGCAGGATGATGGCAGTTTGCAGATCAACCGGGAAGATGAGGTGGTTGAGGCGGCACTGCTGTGTGCCAGTGGCGAATTTCTCAAGCCGCAACTGTTGTCGAAGGAGGGTGCATCGTGAATACCGCAGCCATAGCTCAGGTCGCAAACGAGCATGTTGCACAGGCGCACGCTTCTGCAGTGGATCCGTTTGTTTTCTCATTCACCGTTTTCGTGCTGGCCATTATTGTTGGCTATCATGTGGTCTGGACAGTGACGCCGGCACTGCATACGCCGCTGATGAGCGTTACCAATGCCATCTCCAGTATTATTATTGTCGGTGCACTGCTGGCGGCAGGCCCTGTTGAAATGAGCCTGGCCACAGTACTCGGTTTGATTGCAGTGGGCCTTGCGGCAGTGAATATCTTTGGTGGATTCATGGTGACGCAGCGCATGCTTGCCATGTTCAAAAAACGGAAATAGGGGCGACTATGCTATCAGTCAATATGGTGGCGATGGCCTACCTGCTTGCATCGGTGCTTATTATTTTTGCACTCAAGGGGTTGGCCAGTCCGGAAACGGCAAGACGCGGTAATGCGCTGGGAATGCTGGGCATGGGTATAGCTGCACTGGTAACCCTGCAGATGGATACAGTCCAGAATTATGCCTGGATTGTGGTGGCGATTGCTGTCGGGGGGCTGCTTGGCGGCACAGTGGCGCGCAAGGTGCCGATGACACATATGCCCCAAACCGTGGCTTTTATGCACTCGCTGGTCGGCCTGGCGGCTGTATTAATCGCTGTTTCAGCCTTCATTGATCCGGTGGCCTATGGCATTGCCAATGCTGAAGGCGGCTTGTACATGGCCAGCCGCATTGAATTGTTCCTCGGTACGTTTATCGGCGCCATTACATTTACCGCTTCGTTGATTGCTTTCGGTAAGCTGCAGGGGATTTTATCCGGCAAGCCACTGGTGTTTGGCGGGCAGCATCTGCTGAATCTGGTGCTGGGTGTTGTCATGATCGGTGCTGGTATTATATTCTGTATGAACGAAGCGACGTTACCCTTTATGGTGATGCTGGGTGTGGCACTGGTCCTGGGGGTGCTGCTGATTGTGCCGATTGGCGGCGCGGATATGCCGGTGATTGTATCCATGCTGAACTCATATTCGGGGTGGGCAGCAGCGGGGATCGGTTTCACGCTGGGTAATAATATGCTGATCGTGGCTGGTGCGCTGGTCGGTTCATCCGGCGCGATTCTATCTTATATTATGTGTAAGGCGATGAATCGCTCATTAATGAATGTATTGCTGGGAGGGTTCGGTGGTGACGCGGTCGCTGCAGGTGGCGCTGCCGGACAGGTCGCAGATCGTCCTGTTAAAAGCGGTGCGGCTGAAGATGCAGCGTTCCTGATCAGCAATGCTCGTTCGGTGGTGATTGTGCCGGGTTATGGCCTGGCGGTAGCTCGTGCTCAGCATGCACTGAAAGAGATGGTGGATGAATTGCTGGAGCGGGGTGTGCATGTGAAGTTTGCCATTCATCCGGTAGCGGGCCGAATGCCCGGTCACATGAATGTGCTGCTGGCTGAGGCTGATGTACCCTATGATATTGTGTTCGAAATGGATGAAATCAATTCTGAATTTGCCGATACTGATGTGGCACTGGTAATCGGTGCCAATGATGTGACGAACCCGTCGGCCAAAACAGACCCGTCGAGTCCGATATACGGGATGCCGATTCTTGAAGTGTCCAAGGCAGAGCATGTGATTGTCATCAAGCGTTCTCTGTCGCCTGGCTATGCCGGACTGGATAATGATTTATTCTATATGGACAAGACCATGATGCTGTTCTCGGACGCCAAGCAGGCGTGTGAATCAATCAAGCAGGCACTGGCTTGAGGATAGACTGAGAAGTTCATAGCCCCCGGGTAATCCATGGGCGGACTTGATGTCGTGAGTAAGGGCTTCTTAATATAACTATCGCGAATATTTTCAGATTTATCTGAGAGTGTTTTTGTTGTGCTCTCAGGTTTGTCGTTGTGGCGTACCTGGCATACTTCAGCGGGTGAACGGTCGCGTGTATATCCTTATTCGGTTTATACGGCTTCGATTGTGGGCCGGATATATGACGTTGTTGTGTATGAGCCGGACGTTAAGGGCTTGTTCATGCCGTCGTGTTGATTTTCACGAATGATAGCTGTTGAAGCAAGGTGGTTGATAGATGTTCAAAAGCTGTTGACAGTCATATTGGCCGACACTATGGTTCGCGACCCTTCGCCGGGGCTCCGTTTTTCGACGGTAGTTCAGCGTAGTGAAAGCTAGAGATGAGGTAACAATGCCAACAGTCAACCAGTTGATCCGCAAGCCGCGCAAGGACAAGCGCAAGATTAATAAAGTTCCTGCCCTGCAGGCTTGCCCGCAGCGTCGCGGTGTATGTACGCGTGTATATACCACGACACCTAAAAAGCCGAACTCGGCCCTGCGTAAAGTAGCCCGTGTGCGTCTGACCAACGGCATGGAGGTTACGGCTTACATTCCAGGTGAAGGGCACAAGCTGCAGGAGCATTCAGTGGTGCTGATTCGCGGTGGTCGTGTAAAGGATTTGCCGGGTGTGCGTTACCATATCCTGCGTGGCGTATTGGATACTACGGGTGTTGAGGGTCGTAAGCAGGCTCGCTCGAAGTATGGCGCCAAGCGTCCTAAGTAAGACAAGAGAGGAATAGACAGATGCCACGTAAAGGACCAGCCCCCCGTCGCCCGATTGTTCCGGATGCGAAATTTGGTGATACCAGAGTTTCCACCGTTGTGAACAAGGTGATGCTTGATGGAAAAAAGAATATTGCGGAATCCATTGTTTATGATGCTATGGACATAGCATCCCAGAAGACCGGTTCCGAGCCACTGGCTGCATTGCATAATGCGCTTGAAGCAGTGCGTCCTCAGGTTGAGGTTAAATCCCGCCGTGTGGGTGGTGCGACTTATCAGGTTCCGATCGAAGTGTCTGATCGCCGTCAGCAGTCATTGGCTGTGCGCTGGTTGGTAGAGTATTCCCGTAATCGTTCAGAGCATACTATGGCTGAACGTTTGGGTAATGAAATGGCTGATGCCGTTAGTGAGCGCGGTGGTGCTTATAAGAAACGTGATGAGACCCATCGCATGGCTGAAGCTAACAAGGCGTTTTCTCACTTCCGTTGGTAAGTGGTTTTTGCCGTAGTTTAAAGATTACGGCTGATTGAGCCAAAAGGCTCGGATAGTAGTTATAGTTTAACAGTAAAAGAGATAGTTCTTTTATAATTTGATGGATATTAAGGAGTAGCGACGTGGCTCGTAAAACACCGCTGGAACGTGTGCGCAATATTGGCATTATGGCTCATATTGACGCTGGTAAAACAACAACGACTGAGCGCGTCCTGTTTTATACGGGCGTAAGCCACAAGATTGGCGAAGTACACGATGGCGCTGCCACCATGGACTGGATGGAGCAGGAGCAGGAGCGTGGTATCACGATCACTTCAGCTGCTACGACCTGTACCTGGGATAACCATCAGATTAATATCATCGACACTCCCGGCCATGTGGACTTCACTATTGAAGTGGAGCGTTCTCTGCGTGTGCTTGACGGCGCTGTCGGTGTGTTCTGTGCTGTGGGTGGTGTTCAGCCGCAATCAGAAACAGTCTGGCGCCAGGCAGATCGTTACAGTGTTCCCCGCATTGCTTTCGTAAACAAGATGGATCGCACCGGTGCTGATTTCTTTAACGTGGTTGACGAGATTCGTGAGCGACTGGGCCACAATGCGGTAGCGTTGAATATTCCTATCGGAGCGGAAGAAGATTTCCAGGGCGTGGTTGATCTGGTTTCCATGAAGGCGATTGTCTGGAAAGATGAAGCCATGGGCGCGATGTACGATGTGGTGGATATTCCGGCTGATTTGCAGGAAGTCTCAGAAGAGCGTCGTGAGCAGCTGCTAGATGCCGTGCTGGTCAATGACGAGGAGCTGATGATGGCTTACCTCGAAGGTGAGGAAATCGATCAGGATGCGCTGAAGGCCTGTATTCGAAAGTCCGTGCTGGATATCAGCGTGATTCCTGTCCTGTGTGGTACTGCTTTCAAAAACAAGGGCGTACAAACTTTGCTCGATGCCGTGGTTGATTATATGCCTGCGCCGGTAGATGTGCCTGCAATTAAAGGTGTTAACCCTGAAACAGAGGCCGATGATGAGCGCCATTCATCTGATGATGAACCGTTCTCTGCCCTGGCGTTTAAAGTAATGACTGATCCGTTCGTGGGAACGCTGACTTTCTTCCGTGTCTATTCAGGTGTGGCTGAGGCCGGTTCTTATGTGGTTAACACGACCAAGAACAAAAAAGAGCGTCTGGGTCGTATTCTGCAGATGCATGCCAATGAGCGTTCCGAGATCAAGGAAGTGCGCGCAGGCGACATTGCTGCGGCGGTTGGCCTGAAGGCAACCACAACAGGTGATACACTGTGCACACCGGATGCGCCGATTATTCTGGAGCGCATGGAATTCCCTGAGCCGGTAATTTCTGTGGCAATCGAGCCGAAAACCAAGGCGGATCAGGAAAAAATGGGCGTTGCTCTTGGTCGTCTGGCGGCAGAAGATCCTTCATTCCGTGTTCGTACCGATGAAGAGACCGGGCAGACAATTATTTCCGGCATGGGTGAATTGCATCTGGAAATTCTGGTTGACCGCATGCGTCGTGAGTTCAATGTTGATGCCAATGTGGGTAAGCCACAGGTGGCATATCGTGAGACAATCCGTTCAGCAACCAAGTCGGAAGGCAAGTTTGTGCGCCAGTCCGGCGGTCGTGGTCAGTATGGTCATTGCTGGCTGGAAATTGAGCCGCTGGAAGCCGGAGCTGGTTTTGAATTTGTAGATAAAATCACCGGTGGTGCTATTCCGCGTGAATATATTCCTGCTGTGGGCAAGGGCTGTGAAGAAGCTATGGCCAACGGCGTGCTGGCTGGCTATCCGATGGTAGATATCAGAGCGACTGTGGTTGATGGCTCCTACCATGATGTGGATTCCAATGAGATGGCTTTCAAAGTGGCTGGTTCCATGGGTTTCCGAAAGGGTTGTCTGGAAGCCAATCCGGTGATTCTCGAGCCGATGATGGAAGTCGAAGTGGTAACGCCCGAAGACTATATGGGCGACATCGTGGGTGACTTGAACCGTCGTCGCGGCCGTGTGCTGGGTATGGAAGACCGTTCAGGTGTGAAAGTGGTTGAGGCAGAAGTGCCGTTGTCCGAAATGTTCGGTTATTCGACCAATGTTCGTTCAATGTCACAGGGGCGTGCAACATACACCATGCAGTTCAAGCATTATGAAGAAGTTCCGAAGAATATCGCGCAAGAAATTATTGCGGCAGTTAAGGGTTAAGGAGTAAATCATGGCAAAGGAAAAGTACGAGCGCACCAAACCGCACGTTAACATTGGTACCATTGGTCACGTTGACCATGGCAAAACGACGTTGACCGCTGCGATCACGAAGGTATTGGCAGAGAGCGGCGGCGCGGAATTCAAGGATTATGGCGATATTG
>WFUI01000238.1 GCA_015485035.1 Mariprofundus sp. | reverse complement strand
GTTGCAAGTACTGGCGAAGGGGGGGGATCTGGTCAGCAAGATTCGCGGTCGAAGGTTTATATTTGATAGTGATGTGCTGGAACGGTTAACAGGTTCGGAGTTTTATAGCTCGGAAAAAATTCAAAATGAACTGGGCTTTAAAGCGAAACACCATCTGAAAGAAAGATTGCCTGAAATTGTTGATTATTTGGAGCAAGGCCGGTAAATGAAACGGCTATTTGATGTATTACTGTCTTTTGTTCTGTTGATATTTGCAGCGCTACCGATGATTATGATTGCTGTTTTGGTGAAATTGACATCAAAAGGGCCTGTTTTGTATTGGTCTGACCGAGTGGGGCGTTACAATAAAATATTTCATATGCCTAAATTTCGCAGCATGAAGGTGGATACACCTGCGGTTGCTACACACCTTTTACAGGATCCAAAAGCAGCATTGACACCGATTGGTGATTTTTTGCGAAAGTCCAGTCTGGATGAATTGCCCCAGTTATGGTGTGTGTTAACAGGCAAGATGAGTTTTGTCGGACCGCGTCCGGCATTGTATAATCAGGATGACTTGATTGCATTGCGCACCGAGAAAGGCGTGCATGTATTGCCTGTGGGGCTGACTGGCTGGGCGCAGGTGAACGGGCGTGACGAATTGCCGATTCCGCAGAAGGTAGCTTTGGATGTGGAATATTTACAGCGGCATTCTTTGGGCTTTGACATATATATTTTATGGTTGACCTTTATCAGGGTGCTTCGCCGTGACGGTGTATCGCACTGATGTTTCTTTGTTCCGTATGACAAATCAGGCAGGCTTGGTTGATGTTATTAGCCGCTGTTAACGGAGTGCTTTGTATTGCTGCACTTGCCTTCCCGTTCTCGGTGGCGGCAACGAACGTGGCTCTTGGCATCGCGCTGGGTCTTGGCATTGTCTCCGGTTCATGGTGGCTGGGTGCGAAGCGGTGCTGGTGTGAATTTCGTCCGCTGAGCATCGCCTTTGGGGCTTATTTTGCACTGCTTCTGGCCGGTTTGATCTGGAGTCAGAATATCGGCTGGGGCATGCATATTATAGGTCGGCAGTGGTTCTGGTTGCTGGTACCTGTGTTGGTGACCACGCTGGCTGATGAGAAGTGGCGCAGATATTTTATGATCTCCCTGTCTGTTGGTTTATCACTTCACTTGGCTTTCTGTGTATTGCAATCGTTTGGTTATGTGCATGTAACAACAGATGGCTCGAGTGCGGACAATGCAACCGGGCATATTGGCCATATCGGCTTTGGTTTCGTTTACGGGGTCTGGGCAGCCTGGTTGCTGTTTGCTGGGTTACGTTCAGAAGGGAAACTGCGCTGGCTTTGCTGGTCTCTGGCAATTTGGGCGTATGTGATGATCTTTGCTGCCCAGGGGCGAAGTGGTTACATCGTAGCTTTTGTGCTGGCGATAACTGTAATCATAAAATGGTATGTGGGTCGTAGCGGCTGGAAACGGGCAGTATGGATTATCGGCATGGCTTTTGTGTTGCTCAGTTTTGCACTGGTATTAGGGCCGGCAAAAGAACGCTTACTGGGCACCTGGACTGTCATGACCGGAGAGCAGCAGGATGTGGCGGGGTTCTGGCAAAGTTATGCTGCGCAAGCCACGAATCAGCGTATTCTGATGTGGAAAACCACACTGGATATTTATCAGATGCACCCTGTTTTAGGGGTTGGAACAGGCGGTCTTCCGGATGCAGTTGCTGCATTGAAGGCAGAAGGGCGATCAGCATCAAATTTTACCTTTGTTCATCCGCATAACCAATATTTGCTGGCTCTGGTTCGCTGGGGGCCTGCTGGTCTGGCGCTATTGAGTCTGATGCTTTTTTACTGGATGCGTGAAGGCTGGCGACGGGACTGGCATGAATCTGTCACTGCGCCATTGATTTTTCTGCCGGCATTGGCCCTTGTAATTCATGGTTTGAGTTCGACTGCAGTGGAGGAACATTTTTCTGCTATACTAGCTGTACTGTTATTGGGTGTGGCATTGTCTGATAACAGACTTTGTATACACAAGGAGAGGTGAAATGAATGTGAGACAGATGTTGTTATCGCTGTTTGTGGCGGTGTTTATAGCAGGAGGACTGGCATGGGCCGGTGATGCGGTGAATATTAACAGTGCAACAGCCAAAGAACTGCAGAAAGTCGATGGTATTGGAGCCAAAACGGCAGAAAAAATTGTTGCTTATCGGGCTGAACACGGAGCGTTCAAAAATGTCGAGGAACTGTTGAAAATAAAAGGTTTTGGCAAAAAGAAACTGGAAAAAGCAGGTGATGAATTGACAGTGGGTGGTTCTGAAGACGACAAGGAGTCGGAAGGCCATTAGTTCCAGTGTTGAATATGGGAGGCGGTATCTTCAGGACAGAGATTGCCGCCTTCTGTTTTTTGTGAAGCATGGTTGCCATGACGATGAATAAGCTAATGTTGTTTAGAAGTCGATGGATGGCGTTTTCACACGATCTGATATGGGTTGTTGCTGCAGTTTGGCTGGCGTTTTGGCTACGATTTAATCTGGGCGATATTCCTTCAGCCTACGTGTCAGCCTTGCGTCTTCTGATCGAGATTGCATTGCCTGTACAGGCAATGTTTTTCTGGTATTTTGGGCTGTACCGGGGCATCTGGCGCTTTGCCTCGCTGCCCGATTTACTGCGCATTCTCCAGTCCGTGCTGCTTGGTGCCGTGACGACTTTTATTATCATGTTTATCTGGCAACGACTGGAGGGTATGCCTCGTTCGGTATTGATTCTCTATCCTGTTATTTTGGCCATGGGATTGGCCGGACCTCGGTTGTTTTATCGTTGGCTGAAAGACCACCATCTTCATTTGAGTACGACGGAACGTGAACGTGCGTTGCTGATTGGGGCGGGGCAGGCAGGTGAACTGCTGGTACGTGATTTGTTAAAATCAGGTCCGTATGAGCCGGTTGGATTTCTCGATGATATTGACAGGCGTCAGGGGCAGGAGATTCAGGGTATACGCGTAATCGGCAAGATATCAGATATGGAGCGGGTGATCTGTGATATGGCAGTGAACGTCGTACTGTTGGCGATTCCTTCAGCATCGCATCAGACCATTCAATCCATAGTGAGCAGATGTCAGAAGTTGTCGATACCATGCAGGACATTACCTTCGGTTGCCGACCTGGCCGATGGGCGGGTAGAGGTTTCACGGCTCCGGCAAGTGCAAATCGAAGATTTGTTGGGGCGAGACACGATTAAACTCGATGATACAGGCATTCATCTACTGCTTGCCGACCGTTGTGTGCTGGTTACCGGCGCCGGTGGCTCGATCGGTTCCGAGTTATGCCGTCAGATTTTATCACATAAGCCGTCACACCTGCTGTTACTGGATCACGGTGAGTTCAATCTGTATTCGATTGAGCGGGAGTTACTGTTATCTGCCGATGCCCGGGCTTGCAGAATTAAAGCGCTGTTGGGCGACATTCGTGATGGTGATCGCATGCGCTGGCTATTTGAGCACTTTCAACCCGCTATTGTGTTTAATGCCGCAGCCTATAAACATGTCCCTCTGGTGGAACAGAATCCGGCTGAAGGCGTGAAAACCAATGTATTGGGCACCTGTCAGTTGGCTAATCTCGCTGTTGAAGCAGGAGTAGAGAAATTTATTCAGATTTCGACTGACAAGGCGGTCAATCCGACCAATGTCATGGGGGCAAGCAAACGTTCGGCAGAAATCTATTGTCAGAATCTGGATCGTCGCAGTGATCATACAGCATTTATCACCACGCGTTTTGGCAATGTTTTGGGTTCGGCGGGTTCTGTTGTTCCACTGTTTAGAAGCCAGATTGAGGCCGGTGGACCGGTGACCGTAACACATCCCGATATCACCCGTTATTTCATGACTATTCCGGAAGCCGTCGCTTTGATTTTGCAGGCGGCTACGATGGGAAATGGCGGTGAGATATTTGTGCTTGATATGGGGGAGCCGGTCAAGATTGCCGATCTGGCTGAGCAGATGATTCGCCTGACAGGGCTGGAGCCGGGGCATGATATTGAGATTAAATATACAGGGTTGCGGCCGGGTGAAAAACTCTACGAGGAGCTGTTTCACGAAGCAGAGGAGCTGCAAACCACATCACATCCGAAAATCATGCTTTCCGGCAGTCGTGAAGTAGATTGGGCTGAAATGCAGCTACAGCTCAAGACATTGCGCCTTGCCTGCAGCAGTCGGGATATACCCTTGTTACATAAGGAGCTGAAACAGCTGGTTCCGGAATTCAGGCCGATGCAGCAGGAACACTGATATTTCCAGTGTCTGAACATAACAGTCCTGCGCAGGGTGATGTGTATGTTGAAGTGGCTGTGTTTTCTCCGCTTATCGGCACATTTACCTATCAGTGGCCGGCATCTCTGGGCAAGCCACTGATCGGGATTCGGGTTCAGGTGCCCTTCGGAAAAGGTAGGCGTTTCGGC
>WFUI01000237.1 GCA_015485035.1 Mariprofundus sp. | reverse complement strand
TTGCGCAATGATATCAATGTACTTGGAGCCATGCTGGTGCGTCAGGGTTTTGCTGAAGGCATGCTCTCCGGGCGCACAGCCCATTATCCGAATGTGCTCAGACCCATCCTGAAAGTGCTCGGACATGACAGCAACGGGCAGCAGCATCATGTTTATGGCATGTATCTGATGGTTATGGAAAACAGTGCATATTTTCTCTGTGACTGTACGGTGAATGTGGACATGAATGCCGCACAACTGGCTGAACTGGCTGAACTGGCTGCAGGCACTGCTACCTCACTGGGATGCTGTGCCCGCGTCGCTATGCTCTCTTTCTCCAACTTCGGCAGCGTCGATCATCCGGAAACGCACAAGGTGGCAGAGGCCACCCGACTTTTGCATGAATCTGTGCCGGATCTGGTGGTCGACGGTGAGATGCAGGCGGATACTGCAGTCAATGGAGCCATACTCGGTCAATACCCGTTCAGCAAGCTGAAAGAGCCGGCCAATGTACTCATTTTCCCTACCATGCAGGCGGGAAATATTGCTTACAAATTACTGCGTGAATTGGGAGGTGGTACTGCCATCGGGCCGATTCTTCTTGGCCTGCCGCAACAGGCTCATGTGCTTCAGACAGGCGCCAGCGTGGATGATATTGTCAATATGGCCGCTATTGCTGCTGCCCGCGCAGCGGACAAACAGCGCTGATTTCAGCCAGAGCTGTTCGATATTTCCGCGCGAACACTGGCCGGACTCAAAGGCTTTTCACAGTGACTGCAAACCAGGTTCGACTCTACAACCTCTCCGCAACCGAGATGTTTCAAATGAAGATGGGGTTCGTTCTTTTCAGCCAGCCACCGGTTACCCCAGCGCATCATGGTCAACAACACGGGGAACAAGTCTCTGCCTTTCTGCGTTAGCCTGTATTCAAAACGTTCCGGTTTCTGCTGATACGGTACTTTTTTGAGTATGCCTTCCTGCACCAAACGAACCAGCCGACCGGAGAGCACTTTTTTTGAAACCCCGAGATGATGCTGCAGAGCATCAAAACGCCTGACACCGTAAAAAACATCCCGTATAATCAGGAGACTCCAGCGCTCTCCGATCAAATCAAGCGTTCGGGTAATCGGGCAAATATCATGAGGTGGAGCTGTTTCCATATTTCAAATATAGCAGGTCTTCATAGGAAACCAACTATATCTTGTTAGTTTCATTAAGAGACAAATTAGTTTCTTAAAGGGACCTGTTGATATTATCCGCCAGCAGATTGATCATTGCCTGGTTATCAGGCCTCACCCCATCAACTGACGGAGGGTATATGCGCGGCTATTTACATTTATTAAGCAGACTGAGTTTTCTTTCCGCACGGCGCCGCTTTGAACTCTATCCACCCTTTTTCCTGATGCGCATCAAAGTCATTGAGCTGGCACAGGACTGGAGTATGGCGCGAATTCGGTTGCCATTAAACAGGGTTTCTGCCAATGCTGCCGGTAACATGTTCGGTGGCTATCAGGCCGCCCTTGCCGATCCGGTTCCTGCACTGGCTTGTCTGAAAAGGTTTCCCGGTTATCGCGTGGTCACCAAGAAGCTGGAAATAGATTTCATTCGGGTCGGCAACACCAACCTGATGTTACATTTTGATTTTGATGAAAGGACAGCACACACAATTGAGCAACAACTAAACGAAAAGAACCGTTCCACACCATGTTTTATGATGACCTTTGTACGAGAAGATGGAGAGGTTTGCACCAGAATCAAAAACACCGTAGCGATCCGGCCAAAGGACTATGTCAGCAAACATGAATAAGCCGGTTATCGACTTCTATTTTGATTTTATCAGCCCCTACAGCTATCTGGCCTCAACCCAGCTGGATGCATTCAGTCGCCGCTACGGAGCAGAATTCAAGTGGATTCCGGTCAACCTGCCCAGGCTGATCAAGTGGTCGGGAAATATTCCTCCGACAACCATCAGAAACAAGGCAGTTTATAGCCTGCGCGATCTGAAACGATGGGCGACATACCTGAATGTTCCATTCAGCATGATCAGGCCGGGCAGCTTTGATAGCAGACCTGCAATGCAAATTGCCTTGACACTGCAAAATGAAAACAGGATCCGGTTTTCTCATGCAGTTTTTGACAGTATCTGGCCGGGAACAGTCGATCCTAAACAGTCGGAGTGGCTACAACAGGTATTCGCCTTGCATCAGCTACCGGACAGCTGGCGACCCGGACGGGAAGACCGGCTAGATGATCTAACACAACAAGCGCTGGATGCAGGCGCATTCGGTGTGCCAACCTTTTTTCTGCATCGGAACCCGGGGCGAAACGAGATGTT
>WFUI01000236.1 GCA_015485035.1 Mariprofundus sp. | reverse complement strand
TGAACAGTGTCATATACAGCCATGCTCCCGGTGACAGGATGGCTGACAGATCACCAAGCCAGCTGAAACCTTCAACCCCTTTGGTGAACTGCGCAAATGTCGCCGGCAGCAAAATGAGCGAAGACGCAAAGATGGGAGGAATCACGCCGGCTGTATTGACTTTCAATGGCAAAAATGATGCCTTGCCACCATACATACGATTACCTACCTGGCGCTTGGCATACTGAATAGGAATACGGCGCTGGGCACGTTCAAACCATACCACGGCTGCTGTAACCGCCAACGTCATAGCGAATAGCAACAACACAACAAACGGTGAATATTCACCAGTACGCGCCAACTCCAGTGTGCCTCCGACGGCAGATGGTAAGCCTGCTGCAATTCCTGCAAAAATGATCAGGGAAATACCGTTACCAATACCGCGTTCGGTAATCTGCTCACCAACCCACATCAGAAAGACTGTTCCGGAAACAAGCGTTACCACTGTCATGGCACGGAAAGCAAGGCCCGGCTCAATCACCACCGACTGACCGCCGACTGAGAATGATTCCAGACCGATAGAAATACCAATGGCTTGAAACAGTGCCAGCCCAACCGTACCGTAACGGGTATATTCGGTAATCTTGCGTCGCCCTGCTTCACCCTCTTTCTTGAGCTGTTCCAGCCTGGGTGATACAACTGTCATTAACTGAATGATAATCGCTGCCGAAATGTAAGGCATGATACCAAGCGCGAAAATAGTCAAACGTGACAGCGCACCACCGGAAAACATATCGAACATGCCCAGCAACGATCCCTGCGCCTGATTAAAGAACTGTGCCAGAATGCCGGCATCAATACCCGGAACCGGAATGTGCGCACCTATGCGGAACACAATCAGCATAGCCAGCGTAAACATGATTCTGTTTTTCAGTTCGGGAATCTTGCCGATATCTCCGAAACCACCCAGTGCTCCAACTCCAGAATTGGGCATATGACTACGCCTCGACGGAAGGCAGGTTTAGCGTACCGCCAGCTGCTGCGATCTTGGCTGCAGCCTGGGCAGAAGCCGCTGTCACGGATACCGTAAGCTTTTTGGTCAATTCACCATTGCCCAGCAATTTAATGCGGTCAACAGCGCTGCGAACCAGCCCGGCCTCATACAGTGCCGCTGCATCTACCGTAGCACCATCATCAAAAACATCCAGACGCCCCAGATTCACTACCTGAAAATCATTATCCTTGCGTGGTGTGAAACCGCGTTTGGGTACACGGCGAATAAGCGGCATCTGGCCACCTTCAAACCCACGAGCCACCTTGCCACCGGTACGTGACTTCTGTCCTTTATGGCCGCGCCCGGCTGTCTTGCCATTGCCTGTTGCGATTCCCTGGCCCTTGCGCTTACGCGATGGACGAGAACCTGCATCTGCTTTGAGTTCATTCAGTTTCATCGTTTACTCTCCGGATTCAATGCGAACAAGATGACTGACTTTATTCACCATACCGCGTACGGATGGTGTATCTTCGAGTTCGACAACCTGATGCATGCGACGCAGCCCCAGGCCAGTCAGCGTAGCTCTCTGATCTTTGGCATACCCGATACCGCTTTTAACCTGACGTATGCGAATTGTTGCTTTGCTTGCCATTTGAATACTCCTGATTACGTTGCTTTGCCACGACGGGCAGCAATCTGCTCGGGGCTCTCAAGCGATTTCAAACCATTGAACGTCGCACGTACGGTATTCACCGCGTTTCTGGATCCCAGTGATTTGGTCAAAACATCCTTAATACCGACTGCATCAAGCACAGCGCGTACAGAAGATCCGGCAATAACCCCGGTACCTTCGGAAGCAGGCTTGAGCATCACCCGGCTGGCATCCTGAATGCCGGTTACCTGATAATGAATCGTGTCGCCTTTACGCGGCACATGAATCAGGGATTTTTTGGCAATTTCACTTGCCTTGCGAATCGCTTCAGGAACCTCTTTGGCTTTGGCATGGCCAAAACCGACATGTCCATTACCATCCCCGACCACCATCAATGCCGAAAAACTCATGCGGCGTCCACCTGCCACAGTTTTGGCAATACGGTTAATAGTGATCAGTTTCTCTGTCAGATCCAATTCTTCTGCGTTGATCATCGAATATACTCCTAGAACTTCAGGCCGCCGGCGCGAGCGCCTTCAGCCAATGCCTGTACGCGGCCGTGGTAGGCAAAGCCTCCACGATCAAATGCCACTTCGCTTACGCCTGCTTTTACCGCACGCTCTGCAATCAGTTTTCCTACCGCTTCAGCACCAACTTTGTTGCCACCGCTTTTGATGCTTGCATCAAGGCTAGATGCAGCAGCCAGCGTAGTACCGCTGGCATCATCAATTACCTGTGCATAGACGTGGCGTGCCGAGCGAAAAATACTCAGGCGCAAACGACCAGTTGCTTTTACACGAGCGCGAACCTTGCGGGCGCGGCGCACAGCACCATTTTTTTCATAACGTTTAACAGTCATTTCCTACTCCTGACTCTCACGCGTGTCGTTTTTTTCACCACATGACATAATAATTGTCACGGGCTGAAAAACATGCCGGCGCGTTGTTTATCTGATGTTAAGCCTTTTTACCTTCTTTCATGGCTACATGTTCACCCACATATCGAACTCCCTTACCCTTATAAGGCTCCGGCGGACGAAATGCGCGAATCTCAGCGGCCACCTGGCCGACCTTCTGTTTATCAATACCGCTCAGGGTGATGATGCTCTTATCCACTGCCGCATCCACACCTTCCGGCAATGCATATTCAACCGGATGTGAAAAACCAAGTGACAGGTTCAGCTTCTTGCCCTGTGCCTGCGCACGATATCCAACGCCACGCAGTTCAAGTTTTTTCTCAAAACCCTTGGTTACACCGGTAACACTGCTGGCCAGCAGTGCGCGAACCAGACCAAAAAATGACTTGGTTTTTTTAGTCCCCAAATCCGAGCACGATACGGTCAGCACATTGCCTTCCTGCTCCACGGTAATTCCGGGAAACAGTGGAGAAGTCAGTTCACCCTTGCTACCTTTGATGGTGACAGAATCCGCAGCAACGCGGACTTCTACACCAGCCGGAATCGTAATAGGTTGTTTACCAATACGTGACATATCTACCTCAAAAAACCGTACACAGCACTTCGCCGCCCACATGGGCTGCACGTGCTTTCTTGTCAGACATAATTCCCTGCGAAGTACTGATTACGGCAACACCATAGCCATTCTTGACACGGGGAAGCTCATCAGCAGATGCATACACCCGACGCCCGGATTTGGACACGCGGGTAATCTCCTGAATAATCGCTTTACCCTCGTCATCATAACGCAGTGTCAAACGCAGGAAACGCTGGCCTTTATGATTATAAGCCTTCACTGCAGCGATATAACCTTCTTCTTTCAGAAGTTCAGCCATACTCAGCAATACATTGCTGGCAGGCAGTTCAATTCTCTCAATTCCAGCCTGCTGGGCATTACGAATACGCGTCAGCATGTCGGCAATTCGATCCATCATCATAATTCTATCTCCTCACCAGCTCGACTTGACCATGCCGGGAATCTCTCCGGCAAGGGCGTGTTTACGCAGGCAGATACGGCACATGCCCAGCTTGCGGTAAACCGAATGCGGGCGACCACACAGCTGGCAGCGCGTATAAGCGCGAACTTTGAATTTTGGTTTGCGATTGCATTTAGCAATCATTCTCTTGGAAGCCATGGTGCAGCCCTCTTAGTTGCGGAACGGCATGCTGAACTGTTTCAGCAACGCGCGTCCTTCATCATTGGTATTGGCAGTAGTACAGATAGTAATATCCATGCCCCGTACTTTATCTACCTTGTCGTAATCGATTTCAGGAAAGATAATCTGCTCCCGAATACCGAGCGTATAATTGCCACGGCCATCAAACGATTTTGGCGATACGCCCTTGAAATCCCTGATTCGCGGCAATGCGATATTAACCAGGCGATCCAGAAACTCCCACATCTGGTCACCACGCAGGGTGACACGGCAACCGACCGGCATGCCGTCGCGCAACTTGAAGTTGGCAATAGATTTACGAGCACGGGTAATCACCGGTTTCTGCCCTGTAATGGCAGTCATATCGCTCAACGCGCCTTCAATCAGCTTGGAGTTCTGCGATGCTTCACCGCACCCCATATTCACTACGATTTTGGAAATCGCAGGAACCTGCATTGGATTGCTGTAGCTGAACTCTTTCTTCAGAGCCGGGGCAACTTTGTCTTTATAAATTTCTTTCAATCGAGCCATCGTTGTATCTCCTAGCTATCCAGCACTTCGCCGCATGAACGGCAGGTGCGGACTTTGCGACCATCTTCAAGTGATTTTACACCAAGACGAACACCGGTTTTACACTTGGCACAGAAATACTGTACATTGGAAATATTCAATGGCGCTTCTTTTTCTATAATGCCACCGGAACTGTTCTGGGTCTGGCGGGTATGGCGCTTGATCATGTTCACCTTGGCAACAAGTACGCTGCCATCAGCTCTGAGTACCTTGATTACTTTACCACGCGCACCTTTGTCGCGTCCTGCAATCACAACCACTTCATCATCTCTGCGAATTCTGGTTTTCACCATGCTAGTCATCTCTCTATCGCCTCACTTATTACAGTACTTCAGGTGCCAGGGAGACAATTTTCATGTATCCCTTGTTACGCAATTCACGCGTCACAGGCCCGAAAATACGTGTGCCAAGCGGCTCATTCTGCTTGGACAGCAACACTGCTGCATTTTCATCAAAACGGATGGAGGAGCCATCAGTACGACGGAATTCCTTGGCTGTACGTACCACGACAGCACGCTGCACTTCACCCTTCTTCACTTTTCCGTTTGGCATGGCTTCTTTCACTGCCACAACAATCACATCGCCGACACTGGCATACCGGCGCTTGGAACCACCCAGCACCTTGATGCATTTAACACGGCGCGCACCTGAATTATCTGCAACCTGCAGTACGGTTTCATTCTGAATCATCGCGGAACCTCCTTACAGCTGCTCAGCGCGGGTCAGGACAGTCTCCATCACCCAGCGCTTGCGACGGGAAATAGGGGCTGACTCGATAATGCGAACGGTATCACCAATGTTGCAGGTGTTTTCGGCATCATGCGCCATATATTTTTTGTGCGAGCGAACAGTCTTGCGATAACGCGGATGCAAAAACTTGCGCTCCACCTGCACAATCACAGTCTGTTCAGCTTTATTACTTACCACGACCCCTTCCAGGGTGCGCTTGTTACTCGATGCCTCGGACATGTCTCTATAGCTCCTTAGCTGCGCTCAGCCAGTATGGTTTTGATACGGGCGATTTCGCGACGTACCTGGCCAACACGGGCCGTATTATTCAGTTGCATGGTTGCTCTCTGGAAACGCAGCTTCATGTGCTCGGCTGCCAGTTCATCCATCCGTTCTTTCAGGTCTGCTTCCTTCATGCCACGCAGATCTTTTGCACTCTTGATATCGCTCATCGTCCTACTCCACGCACGACAACCTTGGTTCTGATCGGCAACTTGGATGCTGCAAGTTCCAGCGCCCCGCGTGCCAATTCTTCATCAACGCCATCCATTTCATACAGGATACGACCTGCACGTACCGCGGCCACCCAGAATTCCGGTGAACCCTTGCCTTTACCCATACGGACTTCGGCAGGTTTTTTGGAAACAGGAAGATCCGGAAAAATACGGATCCAGGTGCGCCCCTGTCGTTTAATGTGACGGGTCATGGTAATACGTGCCGCTTCAATCTGACGTGCCGTAATACGACCCGGCTCCATAGCCTTCAGGCCATACTGTCCGAAATTCAGGCTGGCTCCACGCGGACTCTTGCCACGGATGCGCTGCAGCTCTTTATGATGCTTGCGCCAGCGAATCTTTTTAGGTTGCAACATGGTGATTAATCCTCTTAAACGTCTTTATGCGTTCGTGTCTTCAGTATCGCCCAGCTTGATGCCGTTGAATACCCAGACTTTGATGCCAATAATACCGTAGGTGGTATTGGCTTCTGCAAAACCGTAATCGATATCGGCACGCAGCGTATGCAACGGCACACGACCCTCGCGATACCATTCGGTACGGGCAATCTCAGCACCGCCCAGACGGCCGGCACAATTGATACGTACACCTTTGGCACCCATACGCAGGGCACTCTGTACAGCACGTTTCATGGCACGGCGAAATGCAACACGGCGCTCCAGCTGGAAAGCAACATTTTCTGCTACCAGTTGTGCTTCTGCTTCCGGACGACGCACTTCAACAATAAACACCTGCACTTCGCGACCAAACTTGCGCATCAACTCGCCACGCACGGCATCAATCTCGGCACCTTTCTTGCCAATCACGACACCGGGGCGGGATGTATGCACGGTTACTTTAATCTTGTCAGCCGGACGTTCAATAATAATGCGGGATACACCTGCATGCTTCAGACGAGCTTTTACATAACGCCTTACCTGAATATCTTCACGCAGCTGATTGCCGAAATTCTTGTCATCAGCGTACCAGACAGACTCCCAACCACGGGTAATGCCGACACGGAATCCAATCGGATTTACTTTTTGTCCCATTGATAACCCCTTTAACTGCGTTCACTGACAGTGACTGTCAGGTGACTATGACGGTGAAAACGCTGGCGCATACGCCCCATGCCTTTCGGACGGTAGCGTTTGAGTGTCATCCCAGCATCAGCAGTTGCAGTTGAAACAAATAACTGATCCACATCCAGACCATGATTCTGTTCTGCGTTGGCAATGGCGGATTTCAATACCTTCTCAAACAAACGCGCTGATTTCTTGGGTGACAAAGCCAATACGGCCAGGGCACGGTCTACTTCCAGGCCACGAATGGCATTGGCCATCAAGCGAGCCTTCTGCGGGCTGATGCGACTGTTTTTTTGCAGCGCACGTACTTGTTCAGACATGCTTCTTACCTCTTCCTGGCCTTTTTATCTGCACCGTGACCATAATAGGTACGGGTCGGCGAAAATTCGCCCAGCTTGTGGCCAACCATATTCTCGGTGACGTACACCGGGATAAACTTGTGACCATTATGAACCGCGAAGTTCAAACCAACGAAGTCAGGTGCAATCGTTGAACGACGAGACCATGTTTTAATCACACTCTTCTTTTCTGAAGCCTGCGCAGCATCAACTTTCTTTTGCAGCGAAGCTTCAATGTAAGGGCCTTTTTTTAATGAACGAGCCATTTCTTACCTCACTTCTGATTGCGGCGGCGAATAATGTCACGGTTCGACGCCTTTTTCTTCTGGCGGGTCTTGTGACCCTTCGTTGGCACACCCCAGGGGGTCACCGGATGACGACCACCTGATGTTCGGCCTTCACCACCACCATGCGGGTGATCTACCGGGTTCATCACCACGCCACGTACGTTCGGGCGAATACCCAACCAGCGCGAACGACCGGCCTTGCCCACCTTGCGGTTGGAGTGATCAGCATTACCCATCACACCTATACTGGCCAGACAACGGATGTCCACGCGACGAAACTCTCCGGATGGCATTTTCAGGACAGCTTTTCCGCCTTCCTTACCCATTAACTGAATGGAAGCGCCGGCACTGCGAGCCATCTGCCCACCCTTGCCGGGTTTCATCTCGATATTGTGCAACTGCGTACCCACACGGATACTGGACAGCGGCAATGCACAACCGGGACGAATCTCTGCATCAGGGCCACTGCTCACCACATCACCCGGACGCAATCCCTGCGGCGCAAGAATATAACGTTTATCGCCATTGCTATAGATCACCAGCGCAATATGTGCCGTGCGGTTGGGATCATATTCAAGGCGCGCAACCTTACCTTCGACTCCGAAATTGTCACGCTTGAAATCGACCATGCGATACAGGCGCTTGTGGCCACCACCACGATGGTAGGAAGTCACACGTCCATTATTATTTCGACCACCGGATTTAGTCAGACCCTTGGTCAGACTTTTTTCCGGCTCGCCCTTGTGCAGCCCTTCGTGGACAACACCGACACGGCCGCGATTACCGTTGCTTGTTGGTTTCAATGCCTTCAAAGCCATCGTTTATACCTCTTCCGCCATTTCCAGTGTTTGCCCTTCTACCAGACGAACAACCGCCTTGCGATAACCGGAGCGTGTGCCGACCTGGGCACCACGACGCTTCGGCTTGGTCGGCATGTTAATCACCTGAACCTTTTCCACATTTACTTCAAAGATAGCTTCAACAGCGGCTTTGACCTGGGTCTTGGTTGCAGTACGGGCAACACGAAACGTGTATTGGTTGGCTGCTCCGGTACCGGCATAACTTTTTTCTGTAATCACAGGCTGACGCAGAATTTCAAAATGATTGATGTTCGCACTCATGCCAAACGCTCCTCAAGCTTATCTACAGCTGCTTCGGTCAGAATCACATGCTTGCTCTTCAACAACACATGGATATTCAGCTGGCCATCCAGCATCACCGATGTGTTCGGCACATTACGGCTGGAAAGCTCAACATTGCTGTCGGACTCAGCCAGCACAAACAGACCTGAATTTGCGTTAAGTGCATTCTGCACTTCAACAAATGCCCTGGTCTTGACCTCAGCCAGTTCAAGTTTGTCAACAACCGTCAACTTGCCCTGACGTACGCAGTCGGACAGTACCAGACACAATGCCTTGCGACGCTCCTTCTTGTTTACGCGCGACACAAAACTGGTGTTTGCATTCGGCCCATGAGCAATGCCGCCATGGCGCATCTGCGAAGCACGAGTAGTACCCTGACGCGCACGGCCAGTGCCTTTCTGCTTGAACGGCTTCTTGCCACCGCCGGATACTTCGGAGCGGTCTTTCACAGCACTGGTTCCGCCACGCTGGGCAGAAGCCAGCGAGGTATACACACGGTGAACAAAGCCTGCATCTT